>JBDSIC010000320.1:0-8562 GCA_039918195.1 Mucilaginibacter sp. | reverse complement strand
TTGTTAATTTTTTTAACTCTTCCTTGATCTTATCAACCTCGGCACCACCTTTACCTATTACAATACCCGGACGGGCAGTGTGGATAGTTACAGTTATGCGTTTTAAAGTACGTTCAATTACTACTTTAGATACGCCACCTTTGTTGATACGTACTGATAAGTATTTGCGGATCTTTTCGTCTTCAACTAATTTGTCGGCATAGTGATTACCACCGAACCAGTTAGAATCCCAACCTCTGATGATTCCTAACCTATTACCTATTGGATGTGCTTTTTGTCCCATTTCAAATTAGTTGTTATCGTTTTTACTTTCCACAATAAGGGTTACGTGGTTTGAGCGTTTGCGGATACGGTATCCCCTTCCTTGCGGAGCAGGGCGTAATCTTTTCAACTGACGGCCACCACCTACTGAAACCTCTTTCACAAATAAAGCGCTGTCTTCAACACGTTTGCCTTCATTTTTTGCTTCCCAGTTTTTAATGGCTGATAACAAAAGTTTTTCGACACGTATTGCAGCTTCCTTATTGGTGAACTTCAATATATACAACGCTTTCTCAACGTTTTCGCCACGTATTAGGTCAACCACCAAACGCATTTTGCGTGGTGAAGTTGGGCAGTTCTGTAACTTAGCAACAGAAGCGCCGCCTTGCTGAGCTTTTTCCTGCTCTTTACGCTGCCTGATAAGTACAGACTTTTTGATTTTTGTAGTTGCTTCCATTGCTGTTATTTTTTCTTCTCTGCGTGACCGCGGAATGTACGGGTTGGGGCAAACTCACCAAGTTTATGACCAACCATATTTTCTGTTACGTACACCGGTATAAATTTATTACCGTTGTGTACTGCAAATGTATGACCAACAAAATCAGGAGAGATCATGGAACGACGTGACCATGTTTTTACAACCGATTTTTTGTTTGATTCATTCAAAACCAAAACTTTCCTGTCAAGGTTGTGATCAATATAAGGTCCTTTTTTAATTGAACGAGCCATTATTTCTTCCTTCTTTCAATGATGTAACGATCAGATGATTTCTTTTTGTCACGGGTTTTGTAGCCTTTGGCTAATAAACCTTTACGTGAGCGCGGGTGTCCACCTGAGGCGCGGCCTTCACCACCACCCATAGGGTGATCTACCGGGTTCATGGCTACACCACGAACACGAGGCCTGCGGCCTAACCAGCGTTTACGGCCTGCTTTACCTAACACTTCGTTAGCTTTCTCAGCGTTTGATACCGAACCGATGGTAGCAAGGCAGGTTGACAGGATCATACGGGTTTCGCCCGAAGGTAGTTTGATAATAGCGTATTTACCATCACGTGCAGATAGCTGGGCATAAGTGCCTGCCGAACGTGCAATGATGCCGCCCTGGCCCGGGTTTAATTCGATATTGTGAATTATTGAACCCAACGGGATGCTCTTTAATGGCATTGTGTTACCAACTTCCGGAGCAACAGCATCGCCTGATAATACAACCTGGCCAACTGTTAAGCCGGTAGGCGCTATCATATATCTTTTCTCGCCATCAACATAGTGCAATAGCGCAATACGTGCCGAACGGTTCGGATCATACTCGATGGTTGCAACTTTTGCAGGGATATCAAACTTATTACGTTTAAAATCGATAAGCCTGTATGACTGTTTGTGACCACCACCTAAGTAGCGCATGGTCATTTTACCGCTATGGTTACGGCCGCCTGATCTCTTGTGCGCTACAACCAATGTCTTTTCAGGTACATTGGTAGTAATGTCAGAGTTATCGGCACCTACTCTGAAGCGGGTACCCGGAGTAACCGGTTTAAATCTTTTTACTGCCATCTCTGTATTTATATATTGCTATAAAAATCTATTGTTTCTCCGTCTTTCAACGTGATGATCGCCTTTTTGAACGTTGCGGCACGGCCTGATACGGCACCTGCTTTAGTGTTACGGGTCTTCAGTTTTCCAACGTATTTCATGGTGTTTACCGCCGTAACGTTTACACCATACATTTGCTCAATTGCTGCCTTAATCTGAATTTTGTTGGCTCTGTGGTCAACCTTGAAAGCATAACGGTTAAGCTTCTCAGTTAATTGAGTTACTTTTTCAGTAAGTAAGGGCTTCTTTAAAATTTCCATATTACTTAGCTAATGCTTCCTCCAAAGTTTTAACAGTTTCTGTAGTTAGCAATAGTGTACCTGCGTTTAATACATCATACGTATTTAACTGCGCCGCGGTAACCACTTTCGCTTTCTTGATATTTCTACTTGATAAATAAATGTTATTATTTGCTGCGGGTAATACCAACAAGGTTTTCGCATCACTTAGATTCAGATCTGCCACAAATTTTATGTAGTTCTGAGTTTTGATTGAATCAAAACTGAAATCTTCTAAAACGACGATGTTGTTATCCTGGGCCTTATAAGTCAAAGCTGATTTACGGGCTAAAGATTTTAGCTTTTTATTCAGTTTGAAACTATAATCACGTGGCTGCGGACCAAATACACGACCACCACCATTGAACAATGGAGATTTGATCGATCCGGCACGGGCACCACCAGTACCTTTTTGCTTATATAATTTGCGGGTTGAACCTGCAATTTCGTTGCGCTGTTTTGATTTATGTGTACCCTGACGCTGGTTAGCAAGAAATTGCTTAACATCAAGATAGATAGCATGATCATTTGGCTCTATTCCGAATACGGACTCAGGAAGCTGCACCTTGGCACCTGTCTCTTTACCTGAGATGTTTAATACTTTGACTTCCATCTTATTTATCCACTATTACGAATGAACCCTTAGCCCCAGGGATTGAACCTCTAACAACTATCAGGTTTTGCTCAGGAAATACTTTCACAACTTCTAAGTTTTGAACTTTAACCCTAACATTACCCATATGGCCGGCCATGCGCATACCTTTAAATACACGTGAAGGCCATGACGAAGCTCCCAAAGAACCCGGCGCACGTAAACGGTTATGCTGACCGTGAGTTTGCATACCCACACCGCTAAAACCGTGACGTTTTACCACACCCTGAAAACCCTTACCTTTTGAGGTACCAACCACATCCACAAAATCACCGGCAGCGAAAATGTCAACGGTAACAGTGTCACCTAATGATTTTTCGTCTTCGAATGATTTAAATTCAACCAATCTACTTTTTGGAGTAGTTCCGGCTTTTTGGAAATGACCTTTTAAGGGAGCAGTAGTGTTCTTCTCTTTCTTTTCGCCATATGCCAGCTGAACAGCTGCATATCCGTCTGTATCAACAGACCTGATCTGTGTTACAACACAAGGGCCAGCTTCGATCACAGTACAAGGAATGTTTTTCCCTGTCTCGTCGAAAATGCTGGTCATGCCTACTTTTTTACCAATAATTCCTGACATTTCATTTATTTTTTTGCGTCCATCGAAGCAGTAGGGCTTCGTTCAAGACATATTAATCCCCCCGAAAGGGACGGCAAAGATAGGAATTTCCAATTAATTGTCAAATAGTTAGCGAGTTATTTTTTTATAATTATTTAGAGGGGTAAAATGGTTGATTTAGTGAGTGCCTGATTGGGCTATTTGAGTTAGGTAAAAATAGCTTGCTCCCATTTGCAACAAGTGCTTAAGACGGGGTTGCGATTGTATCGCCGGCCGCATTGCAAATGCTGTGCAATGTTAAGCACTCTCTACAAACGAGCGCAAGCAATGGTGGTATAATTTAAAGCGGACAGGTATATGGAATTGTGAGGGAGGAGATGAAGGGTTTATTATAATTCATTTATAATGATACCGGCATTGCAAAATATATACCCCCTTATCATGCACCTGGTAAACTAAACGGTGCTCGTCCGTTATCCGCCTGCTCCAGCAACCAGAAAAATTACCCCTTAAAGGTTCAGGCTTGCCAATACCTGTAAATGGGGTACGTAAACATTCCTTTATAAGATCGTTGATCCGGCGTAAAACTTTTTTATCAGTTTGCTGCCAATATAGGTAGTCTTCCCAGGCTTCAGTCTGCCATTCCAATTTCATTAGTCCTCTATCAGACCATGGGCATGGTGCTTGCCACTATTCATTTCATCAATAGCGCTTTGCAGGCGCTTGCGGTTTGCCTCGCTTTTAACCAAATGGAGTGTTTCTGTTATGGCGTTATATTCATCCAAATCCATAACAACAACATTTTTTCCTTTGCTGCGCGAAACAATAACAATTTCTGCATCATCATTTACCCGGTCAAGGCTTTTGGCCAGGTTCTGCCTGAATTCGGTATAATTTAATACATCCATATTTAAGTACTTAATTAAGTACAAATATAAGTAAAATTAAATAAAAGAAAAACTTAGTAATTGTAGATGTACTAAAGAGATTGCTTCGTTCCTTACAGCAATGACGCGTGGGGTGTCAGCCGCTAAAACAATAGAAACTCAACAACAAATCCGAAACCGATCCCGATAGCTATCGGGACGAAATTCGAAATACCCTATCCCTCCATCAACCTCTTTATCAACTCCGCGCTTTGTTTATTACCCTCTTCCAACCTTCCTTTAAAAAAATCCTGCACGGCGGTAAAGTGATTTTTATAGCCTTCCATATCGCCGTAGCCAATTATTGACGACCACTCCCGCACGGCCGAGTGGAATTCCAGATCGTCGCCGCGGATGGTTTTATCGTACAGGGCCGTTTCAATGGATTCTTCCAGCAGGTCCTCGTTCTTGAACAGGTATTCGGCAATGCCCAGCCGCAGCCTGAAGGGAGGAGTTTGAGCTATCAGGTTATCGTATGGGTTTACGCCTAAATGGTACCAGGCATCAACCATACTTAATATACTGAGGTGCGAGTTGGGCTTTTGCTCGGCCGGCTTTTGCGACAGCGAGAACTCCTTCATCACGGCATCATTGAGCATAATGGGCTTGCGGCTTTCGTGAAAAACAAACTCGCGGGCACGGTACAGCCTGTCGCGAAACTGCTTTTCTTCCTCCATTATCATCAGCTTAAACAATTCCGACTCTGATTCGGCATAACGCTTTACCTGCTGTCGTGCGTACGGGTTTAATATGGCAAGCCCGGCATATACGTGCGCCTTGTAGCTGAATATGCGCAGGGTGGTCAATATCTTCACGTTATCAATACCACCCACGTACGAGCCGTTATCCCAGGGGAAAAACCCTGCGGACTTCCAAGCGGTGCCCATGCTTTCGAAACCTACGTGGGTTACGGCCTGTGTATCGGCTACTATCTTGTCGTGCTCGTGGTAATCCTTTAACTCTACTATATCCGAGCCTATGGCGGTAAACAGGTCGAGCATGCGCTGGTATGCCGCCGCGTCGGACCGGTGGTTGATCAGTATCAGTTTCTGCCCTTCGGGCTGAAAGCCCGGCCCGTGCATGGCATGGAAGGTGATGATGTTGGCATCAGCCGGCAAATGCTTTTCAAAAGTGGCAATCTCGGGATGTTTTACTGATGTTTGCCCGGCAACAATAGCGCCGTACTTGGTAATAGGGCCAAACTCGGCCACTACCTGCGGTAGTTTGTCGGCCTCTACCGAGTAGATGATGAGGTCGCAGGTATGCGCTATTTCTTTGCCGCTGTTTAGCAGTTTTATGCCCAGCGGGTTTAGCTCCTCTTCCAGTTTTTCGCGGTTTTGGGGCATGTCGCAGCCACAAACATCATAGCCTGCCTTTGCAAACGCTTTTGCGTACAAGCGCCCCATATCGCCCAAACCTATAATCCCTATTAACATCTGTATATTTAAAAGCCCCTAAGATAATTGCTTTTATTAATTAAGCGCAATTACCATATAGCTATCTTTTTTATATTTTTATACACGATATGAAACCGGCCACCCAAAATACCTGCAGCAACTGCCGCGAAGCCGCCACCGGCACCTACTGCAGCAATTGCGGCCAGGAGCTGCACGTACACCGCATTACCCTAAAACATTTATTGCACGAAGCGGCACATGAGCTTACCCATTTTGATAAAGGTATATTATATAGTTTAAAACAGTTAGTAATCCGGCCGGGCATTATGCAGCGCGAATATTTGGCCGGGAAACGCAAACAGCACCAAAAACCCTTTGCCCTGTTCTTTCTTTGTGGTACAGCGGCGGCACTGGCCTTGTATTGGATAAACAAGGCAACGGTAATGCTCCATTCATCCGGCGATGCCGAAGAAGGCCATTTTTACCAGCATTACTTTGCCATACTGCAAATGTGCCTATTGCCGGTTTACACGCTGATTAGCCGCTACATATTTAACCTGGTTTATAATTACGCCGAATATATGGTGATACTGGCGTACAATACCTCGGTATTATTGCTGTTTGTAATTTTGGCTAATAGTTTGAAACTCATTTTTGGCCCTTTTGAAACGGGCTATATCGAGGTGGTGTTTGTACTGCTGTATAATATAGTTACCTATGTTAATTTATTCGCAGACAGGTCAAAAGTTGTTATCAGCCTTAAAACCATTTTATCCTCAGTGCTTTGCTTTGCGGTATCGCGCGTGGCTATGGAGTTGTTTATAAAGTACGTAATGGGGCAATAATTAAATAGTTTTTATAGATTTGTTAAACAGGATATACGCCGAAAGGCAATAATACACTGTAAAATTTGTTTCTATACACATCTATTTTATACCTATGAAGAACTTATTTACGGCCCCGATAATTCTTTGTACACTATTTTTTGCCCTGCTTGCACCTTCATACGCGCAGGACACCGCCAAACGCGGCATAGCAAAGCCCAACCCTGCACAACAGGTACAGGCACCAGTTCAAAATACCGACCGCAGCCTGAAAGGGCAATACCGTTATCTTGTTTCCAAGGTATATAATTACCAGGCCCCGATGATAGGCGCGTTTTATAAAAATGCGATGGATTCGCTGAAAACTGAACGCGCGGCGTTAAAGCAGGCCCGGGCAACGGTTGCCAGCCAAACAGCTACCATCAAAAGACTAAACGTTGATGTTGGTGTTAAGGACGGGATCATTTCAACATCCAACGCTAAAATTGACGAGATAAAGCTGCTGGGCATACCTTTTACCAAAGCCAGCTACAACCTGTTAATGTGGGGACTGGTAATAGGTTTCGGCTTAGCACTGGCCATTGTTATTACCACCACTGCCCGCGCCAAGCAGGAGGCCAAATATCGCATTAAGCTATATGATGAGCTTTCGGAAGAATTTCACACCTATAAGGCCAAGGCTAACGAAAAGGAAAAGAAACTTGCCCGCGAGCTGCAAACCGAAAGGAATAAGCTGGATGAACTGATGGGCAGATAACCCCCTAACCCCTGAAGGGGGAATTATTTCTACTATCAGGTTCAATATCAATTTTAAATAGGGCATTCTTTCACTGCCCACCCTGCAAATGGTTTTACCGTAGCGCAGTTAGGGCTGCCGTCCTTCCCTGTGCCCGGAACATGGGTTTCCAATAAAAGCTTACTATTTTCTATTAACCGGTTTATCATGTCCATCGTAATATCTCTTAACGGGATTTTAAGCCGCCGGGTCCAGCCGCTATTTTTTTGCCCCGCTAATGTGCCAATATTTATATAAACAAAACGTTCACCTACCGGTCCCTGGACAAACGGCCCAAAAAAATCAGGCACACCACCTTTATCTTTTATTTTTATACTGAACTCAAAATACATATCATCCGTACCTGATCTTTGCGTCTGGATGATCTCATAGTTATTTCCGCTCCCTTTTTGTAAACCAAAATCTATGCCCGGAGGCGGGTTTTCTAAAACTATACGTGATATTATCGCTGTTTCCATAATTTAAATTTACAATTCAGGCCAAACAGCAAATCTTCTTGCACCTTATCAATGTTGTTTGTTGATGTAGAGAATGGGATCATTTCGTCATTCCAATGCTAAATTTAATGAAATAAAGTTGCCGGGCATACTTTAATTTCCCTTGTTAATACCTGTATATAACGTTCGCGAAATAGTTACGGCCTTCCTGCGGGAAGCCTTCTACAAGGGTATAATTCCTGTCGAACATGTTGTTTGCGCCGCCTTCTACCGAAAAGTTTTTAATCAAATTAAAATGGGCCTTTACACTGGTGAGGTAAAATTCGCCTGATACGGTGCCGTAACTGGTGCTGTACCTTTTTGAATTATATTCTTCGGCGGCCAGCAGGTAAAATTTGGCGCAGGGCGCATATTGCACCGATGCAAATACTTTGTTTTTGGGCACATCGGTAAAAAATAGTTTGGCCGATAGGTTGTTGCGTATAATATAGGTGTAGTTGATATCAACCCGTAACTGCGGGGTAAGCGGGTAACCGGCGGCCAGTTCGGCACCGTAATACTCTGCCTTACCTACGTTTTGCACTTGCGCCAATGGCAATTGCGTTTCCGGGTCTACAGCTACATTGTTAACCGTTTGGATGCTGTTATTTATTTTACTGTAAAAACCCGAGGCCTGCAGGGTAAGCTTCCCGGCTATCAGCGCATTATAACTCAAATCGTAATTAAGGGCTACTTCAGCTTTCAGGTCGGGATTGGGTATGGCTGTTCCCAATTTATAGGAGTACCGGTCTTTTATAGTAGCAAACCTGGTTTTGCGGGCGACTGAAAAGCTTAACGCAT
>JBDSIC010000319.1:0-6067 GCA_039918195.1 Mucilaginibacter sp. | reverse complement strand
GATATCACGTAGCTTATTTTAGTAAGGCCTACTTTTTCAAATACAAAAGCCAGCGGGTCGCCTACCTGTAATTCTTTATAGCTGACCATGCCGGTTAACACCAAGGCTATCAGGATATATAAAACGGTACATATTGCCAGCGAATACATCATGCCGCGGGGCAGGTCGCGCTGCGGGTTTTTACATTCTTCGGCGGTGGTTGATATGGCATCAAAGCCGATATAAGCAAAGAAAACACCCGATACGCCTTTCATCACACCACTAAAACCATTAGGTAAAAAGGGATGCCAGTTGGCAGGTGTCACGTAAAAAAAGCCTACTATAATAACAAATGCCACTATAAGTATCTTTAAAATAACCATGGCATTAGTAGCCCTTTTGGTTTCACGTATACCGATGTAAACCAACCAGGTAATAGCAGCCACTATGCCCAGCGCGGGTATATTAGCTACCAGTTTAAAATTTCCCGAGCCCGGGGCAGTGTCCCAGGCCATACCAGCGATACGGAGTTTATCGGTAATACCCGCAACTGCGCCGCTTGCTGTAAGTTTTTGTATCTCTTCGTGCGCGTTAAAGGCGGTCAGGTAATCCATGGTAAGGTAGGAGGGGATCGTGATATTGAAGCCTTCAAGTAAATTCACAAAGTACTCACTCCACGATATGGCCACAGCAATGTTCCCAATAGCATATTCCATTAGCAGATCCCAGCCTATTATCCAGGCTATCAGTTCGCCAAAAGAGGCATAAGCATAGGTATAAGCGCTGCCGGCAACAGGTATCCGCGAAGCAAACTCGGCATAACAAAGCGCCGAAAAGCCGCAGGTGACAGCGGTAATTACAAACAATATACTTACCCCCGGTCCGCCATTAAATGCGGCTTCGCCAATGGTGCTGAATATGCCCGCGCCAACTACGGCGGCAATGCCCATCAGGGTAAGGTCTTTTACGTTTAATGTTTTGGTGAGGTGGGCCTGTGCTGTGCCCGGGTGTTCACTGTCGCTAAAGCCGCTTTCCACATCGGCTAATATTTTTGCTACAGATTTTCTACGAAATAGGTTTTTCGACATTTAATTCTTGTTTGAAGGCCAATCAATACCAAACATAACCATTTTTTTGCATTGCATGAGTATATGCTTAATTTGCACCATGAAAATAGGAATAAAAGACATATTGAACCGTATCAGCCTGTTTTTTATCCTTTATCTTATCATTTTAGCGGCCTGTTTGATCATCAAACTGCTATACAGCCGGGAAGATATCTACTTTGCCGTAAACACTTACTACACCCACTCCGCCGACATTTTTTTCAGGTACTTTACCAATTTTGGCGACGGCCTGTTCACCATAGCTGTAGCCATTATACTCGCACTTTTTTACAGTTATCGTAAAGGTTTTTTGCTCATCACCAGCTATGGCGTAACGTCAATTACGGCACAAATTTTAAAATATTTTTTTGATGCCCCGCGCCCCAAATTATACTTTGAACATCAGCTAAGCCGTATACATTTTGTAGAAGGATTATATGTGCCGGGCCTGCATAGCTTCCCATCGGGACATGCGGTAACTGTATTCTCAACCGCTGTAGTGTTAGCTTACCTGTGCCGGAACAAAGCGTGGGGGATACTGTTCTTTATCATTGCAGTTGTTACAGCCTACTCGCGCATGTACCTGAGTGCACACTTTTTTGAAGATGTGGTGGCGGGTTCTGTTATTGGGGTTATTGTAACGGTGTTATGGTTATCCTGGTTGGATAACAGGCTGTTTTTGCATACCGGTAAGTGGGGTAGGGCGGCAATAAAAAAGCGGGCCTAAACCCGCTTCCGTCTTAATTCATAGTTACTTCTTATTTACGAAATTGACGCTTCGCTTTTTTTTCGATAGATAAAATAACCTACGAGCAATAAAGCGATACTGCCACCGCCAAATATGGTAATTTTGCCTATGAGTGACATGCCGGTGGCTGATGTATTGACATACTGATCTGTTCGGTGTAAGTGAGACGATACATTTATCGAACTGAAAAAAGCTTTGCTTTCCTCTTTTATATTGTCCTTACGCATTTCGGGGTAAACATACTCGAAAGTGTAAAGCGCTTCATTGGTATACAAAACGGTAAAATTCCTTATCTCCACACCCTTCTGGTCATCTGTTTCCAAGCCGAATACTTTTGCCTTAAGGTTACCTATGGTAGTATCGCGTGAGTTGAGGATACTGCCTGAAGATTGCGCCTGTACTTTTTTCATATATTCCTTAAATACTTTGTTCAGGTCTTTTTCCTTTTTTAAGGGCTGGTTGTTATTGGCCGACCGGATCACAATCATATAACCCATTGAACCATTAGCCGAAAATATTTTTTGATCTGCTGTATCTTTTAAGTCGTATTTAGCCGGTAATGATACCGTTACCAGGCTATCTATTTTTACAGGCTTCAATTCTTGACTGTAAGCTGAAATTGTAAAAGCTAATATGCTGAATATTGAAAGTATCTTTTTCATGCTATCGTTATTGCCATAACCATGCCAATAACGTAGCTTTTACTATACATTTTACTTTGCTTAGATAAAATAAAGAGAGATTTGTGCTAAACAAAACAGGAATATTGGTTAAAATTAATTTATATAATCATCTTATTTTTAAATATTTACATTGAGTAAATTTAATTGGTAAGGTTGTAAAGACAATTATCATTCTGATATTTTCCTAAAATCTTGTGACATAAAAAAGGTCCGGCAGTAATTACCGGACCTTTTTAGGTCATATTGTTTAAATATGGTTACAAAGCATCCATTTCGGCTTTTACAAAAGCCGCCAGTTCTTTCACATACCCGGCGCTGAAATCAAATTTGATACCTGCGGTTTCATATATTTCTTTGATAGTTTTTGTATAACCGAGTTTAAGCGCTTCAAGGTACTGCTGCAAACCTTTTTCAGGATTTTCTTTATAATTTTTCCACACAGCTATGGCACCAAGTTGTGCCATACCGTATTCTACATAATAAAACGGTATCTCGAAAATGTGCAGCTGCTTTTGCCAAAGGTTAGCTTCGGCTTCAGCATGTTCGCTCCAGTCCACAAAGCCTGCGCCGAAAGGTTCATATATCTGTTTCCAGGCTACGGCGCGTTCTTCGGTGGTATGTTCGGGGTTGGTATATATCCAGTGCTGAAACTGGTCGACAACGGCTACCCAGGGCAGCGTCTTCAGTACATCGTACAATTGATCGCGTTTGGCGCGTTTCAGGTCTTCCTCGTTATCAAAATAAACGTTCCAGTTATCCATGGATATTAATTCCATCGACATAGAAGCCAGTTCGGCTACTTCGCTGGGGCAATGTTTAAAATCATTCAGTTCCAGGTCGGCCGTTAAAAAGGTCTGTACCGCGTGGCCGCCTTCGTGCACCATGGTAGTCAGGTCCCGGAAGGTATTGGCTGAGTTCATGAAAATGAACGGCGCGCCTGTTTCCGATAGTGGATAGTTATAACCGCCCGGCGCTTTGCCTTTGCGGCTTTCTACATCAAACAAGTTGTTATCCTTCATTATTTCAAGCCGTTCACCTAAATAGCGGTTAATGTTGCTGAAGCACTGGATAGATTTTTCGATTAGGTCGCTGCCGTTTTTAAACGGCTTAAGGGCCGGCCTGCCGGATATATCTACGTCGGTATCCCAAGGTTTTAGCGATTCAAGACCTAATGCTTTCTCGCGTTTTTCGGCCTGCTCGCGCAGTATAGGCACAATCTCAGTTTCTATAGCGGCATGGAAGGCGTAGCAATCCTGCGGGGTATAATCAAACCTGCCCAATGCCTGGAACATATAATCCCTGAAATTCTCAAAACCGGCGTTCAGCGCAACTTTGTGCCTTAACGAGCGCAAGTGGTTAAACAGGTCATTCAGCTTATCTTTCTCCTGCAGGCGGCGGGCGGTTATCTTTTCCCAGGCCTCTTGTCTTTTGCTGCGGTCGGTATCCTTTAGCAGGGCACCCGCCTGTTCAAGCGTAAACTCCTTATCGCCAATATGCACCGACATAGCGCCGGTAATGCCCTGGTATTTTTGCTGCTCTACCTGTATCTCGGTTTGCAGAGGTATATTCTCTTCCCTGAACAGTTCAAGCGCCTTGCGCACCCCACGGAAATAGATGTAGAATTTTTCGGCATCCAGTTTATCTAACCATTCACTGTCAATTAGTTTTTTATTCAGATCGTTACTGTAGGGGGATATTTTAGGGTCTATTTCAGTAGCGAAATAGGTGTAGTCTTTCAGCAGATCCTCATTAGCAGTATCGCAGGTCATGCGAATATAACGCCAGGCAAAATTTTCTTCCAACGCCGCTTCCAGTTCGCTGCGGTCCTGCAGCCAATGCTCCAGTTCTTCGGCCGAATTGATGGGACGTGCCAGCAATTCTTTATAAATAGGCTCAAGGGTTTCCCACTTAATTTCAAGTTCTGCAGGAATATATTTTCGTGTTTTTTTGTGTATCATGGTGTTGTAATGTGCTTAAGTTAGACTTTTTTTATGTGTCTAAGATACTTTAAAGTGTTATCGATTTTTTGTTGTATTTTTTCGGTTATAAACTGACAGTTTAGTTGTGTCGTAAACAAAGTTATAAGATCATCCTCGTTTATATTATTATAATTTTTACCAATCAATTTGATCGTATACTCCATACTTGATTCACCATTCTTTATTGGCACATTGTATCTTAGAATGCTTCCATTAGTTATTAATTTGTTAATTATTTCATCATCAATATTTTGATAGGCACTTCTATCAACATAGCATCCGGCCCAATCTTGATTCTCCGCTTTTAAATATGCATCAATTAATGCCTTGCCATACAACGAACTATTAATAAACGTATTTCTATTTTTATTCTGGACTGTAAAGGGTAAAAATTCAATTTGGCCTTTTACAATGCAACCTCGTAAAGGAAATGTTAAGTTCACACAACAACTTTGAAAGAAGTTGTTGCATATATCTACCAGTGCTATAAAATCTTCCGTTTCAGAACCATTTGTCCAAAATATAATACTATCTGAAATATGAAGACAATTCGCTTTGAATAGGTCTTTATTAGGCACTAAACCACCATACGAATCATTAATATATGATTGTTGGGCAATAGCTGATTGAGAGTCTCTAAACAAACATTCGAATCTAAAAATGACATCATCACTGGAAGTATTGTTTATGTAGCTTTTAAAACCTAAAATATCAAAATATGCTAAATATGTTTCCATAAATCCGAGGTCAAAAAAACGCTCTATCCAACAAAAACAACACGGCGAACACCACGCTGGCAATGCCATTAGTCGTCATAAATGCGAAGTTAACGCGGCTAAGGTCGGTTGGTTTTACCAGCAGGTGCTGGTAGATAAGCATGGCGCAGAAGAAGGCGATACCTATATAGTATAGTATCCCTACATGGGTAACAAATGCCGGCATCACAATAAATAATGCGGATAACACATGCAAAAACGTTGACAGGTTAAGCGCCCTTACCTTACCCAAATAAGCCGGTATAGAATGCAATTGCTGACTGCGGTCGAAATCTTCATCCTGCAAGGCATATATAATATCAAACCCGCTAACCCAGCATAAAACTGATAGCGAGAAAAATATAGGTGTTAATGCAAACTCGCCGGTGACCACCAAATAGGCGCCGATAGGGGCAAGCGATAAGCCCAACCCAAGCACTAAATGGCATAAGGCCGTAAAACGTTTGGTAGCGCTGTAACCCAACACCACTAATAAAGCAATTGGTGACAGGTAAAAGCACAGGGAATTAATAAACCACGTAGTGGCAATAAATAACAGGCAATTGATTATCGTAAATATTAACGCGTTACGCGCGCTTATCCTTCCTGCGGGAATGTCGCGCTGCTGGGTGCGGGGGTTCATGGCATCAATATCCTTGTCGAGGTAGCGGTTAAAGGCCATGGCCGAATTACGGGCAAATATCATGCACATCACCATCATCACTAATTTGGGCCATTCAAAAGTGTGGTTAGTAGTGGTCACCGCCAAAAAAAAGCCTATAAAGGCAAACGGCATGGCGAATATGGTATGCGTAAA
>JBDSIC010000318.1:0-5532 GCA_039918195.1 Mucilaginibacter sp. | reverse complement strand
AAAAGCTGTTTTTAGCTTCAAAAAAGCATTAAAATAATATGTAAAAAAAGAGAAATTGCTATGTGGGCCCGGTTAAAGGTTAATTGAGTCGGGATTGGGTATGAAATTCATAAACGTTTGAAATTTAGAGTAGTAGTTATTCATATTAAGCTGGAAATAGTATGCGCCACGCTTGGATCCGGCTTTATCCTTCTCGTTCAACTTGATTAGCAAGCCTGTTGCAAGCACCCGTTTGCTGAAGTTTCGTTTATCAATGGTAGTGTTAAAAACGCTTTCGTACAGGCTTTGTATCTGTGGTAAAGTGAATTTGGCAGGCAGTAATTCAAATAATATGGGGTGCATGGCTGCTTTATAGCGTATCCTCTTCTTCGCCAGTTCAATCATTTCCTGCTGGTCAAAAATCACCTTTGGCGTACGTTTCAGCGGGAACCACTCAGCATGATAGTCTGAACTGATCTGTTTCTCATATTTATGAATATCTATAAGGGCAAAGTAGGTCACGGATACTGTGCGCTCCATCGGGTCGCGGTTCGGATCGCCAAAAGTATGTAACTGTTCAAGGTAAACACCTTCTAAACCAGTTAGTTGCTTTAATATTCGATTTGACGCCTGGTCCAGGCTTTCGTTTTGTTGGACAAAGCCGCCCATTAAACTCCAGTTATTTTTTTCCGGCTCGAAGCCTCTTTTTATGAGCAGAATTTTTAAAATGGCTCCATCAAACCCGAAGATTATGCAATCTACGGCAAGTAAAAGACGGGTCTGTTTAGAGTATTTCTGCATAATAAAAGTTAAAAAACATCCGGTAGCACAAAGGTAACATTAAGAAATAAAAAGTTTTTTTATAATTTTTCATCACGGGGTTATTAATCCGTAAACACGGTTTAGCAACTGAAGGGTTATCTATAAATTTATACAATAAACCGCATGTTTTAAAATTTTTTAAGTGTTTTTTTCACAATTAAAATATTTATTATACCTTCGATCTTAATTAATCACAAATATCCATGGTTAATTACTACTGATACCAATTTATAAATAGCATACAAAACTTAAAAGTTCCTTAAAAGAATTTAAATGAGAACGCACAATAGAGTGCCGCTATACCAGACTTGAAATTATTTTATATTATGAAAATATACCTGCGCTGCTTATTTATAATGTTTTTTTTATGGCTGGCTACAGGCACCAACGCCCAAACAGTTATCCGCGTATCTGCAAAAAGGAATGCAGCCAACCCTGTAATAAGCAGATTTATATACAGCCATTTTGCCGAGCATTTGGGCCGTTGTATCTATGGCGGCTTTTATGTGGGCGATACCTCAAAAATACCCAACACCAATGGCGTGCGTAATGATGTGGTGGCAGCGCTTAAAAACCTGAAAATACCTGCGCTGCGCTGGCCGGGCGGCTGCTTTGCCGATACTTACCACTGGAAAGACGGCGTTGGCCCTAAAGATAAACGCCCGGCAATTGTTAACCGCTGGTGGGGTGGCGTAACCGAGGATAATAGCTTTGGCACACACGATTTTTTAAATATGTGCGAACTGCTGAATACCGAGCCATACCTGGCCGGAAACATTGGAAGCGGCACCGTACAGGAACTGGCAGATTGGGTTCAATACGTAAGCTCGAGCACCAAAAACCCGATGTCTGACCTTCGCCGGGCAAACGGCAGGGATAAACCTTGGACTGTGCGTTTTTGGGGCGTGGGTAACGAAGCCTGGGGCTGTGGCGGTAATATGACCCCGGATTACTACGCCAATGAGTACAAGAAATACGCCACCTTCATGACCGACTGGAATAATAATGAAAAGATGTTCCGCGTGGCATCAGGCGCTAATGTCGACGATTATAACTGGACTGAAACGCTGATGAAGAATATCCCAAAGAACATGGTAGAGGGCGTTGCGCTGCACCATTATTCGGTTTTGGATTGGAACAAAAAAGGCGCGGCAATAAAGTTTAGCGAGGACGAGTATTTCAGAACCATGAAGATCGCTTTACGAATGGAAGAACTGGTTACCAAACATTCGGCCATTATGGATAAGCATGACCCGGCTAAAAAGATAGCACTGGTAGTTGATGAGTGGGGCGGCTGGTACGATGTGGAAGAAGGCACTAATCCCGGCTTCTTATACCAGCAAAACACCATTCGCGATGCCATGATAGCTGGCGTTACCCTCAATATATTTAATAACCATGCCGATAGGGTACGTATGGCGAATTTGGCCCAGGCCATTAACGTATTGCAATCAGTTATCCTTACAGATAAGGAAAAGATGATATTAACGCCTACGTATCACGTAATGGAAATGTACAATGTGCACCAGGATGCTACATTATTGCCAATAACCCTTAAAAGCAGCGATTATACATTTGGTGCAGATAAGCTGCCGGCGGTATCGTCATCTGCATCTGTAGATAAAAATGGTATTACACATATTACTTTAACCAATATCGACCCTAAAAATACCCAGGATATTGAGATAGACATTGACGGGGCAGCATATAAAAGCATCAGCGGCCGCGTACTGACATCTAAAAATCTGCAGGATCATAACTCCTTTGAAAAACCCGACCTCATCAAGCCTTCTGTGTTTAAAAATGCAGTATTAAAAAGCAGCAAAGTGCAGGTAAAGCTGCCACCAATGGCTGTAGTTGTTCTTGAATTGAAATAAAACTCGGCTACAAGTAATAACCCCGGCAAAAATAAATATGCTGTTTATGATGAATTTATATAAGTACTTATATAAATTAGGGTTTTTATTGTAAATATGAATTTTTACCAGCGTTTAGGTTACTTAGCATTGGGCAGTCGCCTTCGCCGGCTCAGCGAGGCTTTTATTTCGGAAGTGATAAGAGCTTACCAGCAACAAGGTATTGAATTTGAGGCGGCCTGGTTCCCTGTTTTTTACTTGCTGGCAGATAAGAAAGAACTTTCGATAAAGGAACTGAGCGACCAGCTTGAAGTTACGCACCCTGCTGCCAGCCAGTTAATATCAGCTTTAAGGAAGAAAGGCCTGGTGACTGTAAAGACGAGTAAAAAAGATGGCCGGAAACAACTGGTCCAGTTAAGTGCAGATGGTTTAGTTTTATTAGACCGCGTTAAACCGGTTTGGAACGCCATTTTGCAGGCCATGGATAAAATGACCGCCACCCAGGAGGATACCCGTCATTTATTAGATGCCTTGTCGGCCTTAGAGTATGCTTTCCAGGAGCATGTATTATCTGATCTGATCACTGAAGAAGCTAAACTACCCGAATATGAGTAAGCTGTTTTTATATGGAACTGACCGGCTGACGGTAGGTATTTGCCTCGACTTGGCCAATGGCCGGTGTAAAGGTATTATCGGGCCGGAGGCTGCGGAACGCATTAACACATCACGAAAGGCAGTAGAAGAAATAGTGCATCTTGAAAAGCCTGTCTACGGAATAAATACAGGTTTTGGCCCTCTTTGCGATACCCATATTTCTGAGGCGGATACAGGCCGCTTGCAAAGCAATATTTTAAAGAGCCATAGTGTAGGGGTTGGCAACCCGATACCCGAAGAAATAGCCAAACTGATGCTGATCACCAAGGTACACGCGCTTGCGCAGGGTTATTCTGGTATACGCATGGAAGTACTGGAAAGGGTTATGTGGCATATTGAACAGGATGTGATACCGGTAGTGCCCGAAAAAGGCTCGGTAGGTGCCTCCGGCGACCTGGCGCCATTGGCGCATTTGTTTTTGCCATTGATAGGTTTGGGCGAAGTATGGGCAGATGGTAAGCGGGTTCCCGCGGCACAGGCTTGCCCGTCCCCATTGGAGCTCGCGCCCAAAGAAGGTTTAGCGCTCATCAACGGTACGCAGTTTATCCTGGCCTTCGCGGTTAAGGCGGTGGCACGGCTGCATGCTGCGCTTGAACGGGCAGATCTGGTAGGGGCGATGTCACTGGAAGGGTTAATGGGTTCATCCCGGCCTTTTGACCCACGCCTGCATCAGTTACGTCCGTTTAAAGGCAGCATCCTGGTGGCCAAAAATCTGCATAACCTGTTAAAAGATTCGGGCATCATGAATGCGCATACAGATTGCGGGCGCGTACAGGACCCATATTCGCTGCGTTGTATGCCGCAAGTACATGGCGCATCGCGAAACGCCTGGCTGCATTTGAAGGAACTTACAGAGATCGAACTAAATTCAGTGACGGATAACCCCATCATTTTTGATGCCGATGATACCATCAGCGGGGGCAACTTTCATGGTCAGCCATTGGCCCTGCCGCTGGATTATGCCACTGTAGCCGCTGCCGAGCTGGGCAATATTGCCGACCGCCGCTGTTACCTGATGAACGAGGGACGCTATGGCCTGCCCAAAATGCTGGTGCCCGATTCCGGGCTGGATTCGGGCCTGATGATACCGCAGTACACCACTGCGGCGCTGGTCACAGAAAATAAAACACTTTGTTTCCCTGCCAGCGCCGATAGTGTACCCACTTCGCTGGGGCAGGAGGACCATGTTTCCATGGGGAGCATCAGTGCCCGTAAGCTGCACCAGGTACTGGAAAACATTGAATATATACAGGCGATAGAATTATTATACGCGGCCCAGGCACTTGATTTCCGCCGGCCCCTGCGGTCTACACCGGTTATTGAAGCATGCCACGCACTGGTACGAGAGAAAGTTCCCTTTATCGTTCATGACCGGGTTTTTGCCGATGATATCAATGCCCTGCACCAATTAGTAACAAACGGCGCGCTTTTGGAAAAAGCCGCGGCATTTAATTTATTTCAAGATGACGAGTTCGGAATTTATTAACACCTACGCTAAGCATCCGCACTACAAAGCGCCGCGCGGAAACCAGCTACATGCCAAAAGCTGGCAAACCGAAGCACCGCTCCGTATGCTGCTGAATAATTTGGATGATGAAGTGGCCGAGAACCCTGCCGAACTAGTAGTTTACGGCGGTATCGGACAGGCCGCCCGTAACCCCGAATCACTGCGGAAAATTATCGAACTGTTATTAGACTTGGATGAGAACCACTCCCTGCTGGTGCAGTCAGGTAAACCGGTGGGTATTATCCGCAGTCACCCGGAAGCCCCCCGCGTACTGATAGCCAACAGCAACCTGGTGCCGGCCTGGGCTACGTGGGAACATTTTAACGAGTTAAAAGCCAAAGGGCTGATGATGTATGGGCAAATGACAGCCGGAAGCTGGATATACATCGGCACGCAGGGTATACTGCAAGGCACCTACGAAACATTTGTGGAATGCGGCAAACAATATTTTAACGGTGATTTGGGCGGCAAGCTTATTGTGAGCGCGGGTTTAGGCGGTATGGGCGGCGCGCAACCGCTGGCCGCCACCATGGCCGGTGCGGTATTCCTCGGCGCGGATGTTGACGCGACGCGCATCCAAAAGAGGCTTGATACGAAATATATCGACAGGATGACACATTCGTACGAAGAAGCCATCGGGTGGGTAAAGGCAGCCATCGAAAAAAAGGAAACGCTTTCCGTAGGGTTGGTCAGCGATGCGGGCGACTTGCTGGA
>JBDSIC010000317.1:0-5757 GCA_039918195.1 Mucilaginibacter sp. | reverse complement strand
CACATGCTGATAAAACCTTTGGCTTCGCCGATGTAAAGTGCTGCCAAGCGGATGTCGCTTTCAGGCACGCCGCATATTTCAGCTGATTCGACAACGGTACGCCGGAAAACCATGGCGCTGTAATCCTCAAAGCCTTCGGCATTGTTATGCACAAATTCAAGATCAATGTCGCCGTTCTCAATCAGCACCCTCCCAATGGCATGGTTTAAGGTAATGTCTGTACCCGGGTTTATCTGCAGGTGCAGGTCGGCTATCCCGCAGGTATCGGTAGCACGCGGATCAACTACTATAATTTTTATATGTGGGTTGGCCGCTTTGTGCGCCTCAACCCTGCGCCATAAAATAGGATGGCACCAGGCGGGGTTTGCGCCGGTTACATAAAATAGGTCGGCCAGTTCAATATCATCATAACAAACGGGCACACAATCTTCGCCCAAAGCCATTTTATAACCCGCGACAGCGCTGCTCATGCACAGGCGCGAATTGGTGTCCATATTATTACTGCCGATAAAGCCTTTCATCAGCTTGTTTATCACGTAGTACTCCTCGGTTAAACATTGCCCCGAAGCATAAAAGGCAACCGAATCGGGGCCGTATTTACTAATAAAAGTTTTAAATACCGCAACGGTACGGTCAAGCGCTTCATCCCAGGTTACCCGCTGCATAGGCATGTTTTTATTATACCGCATTTGCGGATACAGCAGCCGGTCGCTTTTATCGTTTACCGTATAATGCAGGTTTAGGCCTTTACTGCATAACATTCCCTTATTAACCGGGTAATTTCTATCGCCCTCAACAGTAATACTACCGCTTTTTTCTTTATGGATAACCACGCCACAGCCTACCCCGCAATAGCAGCAAATGGATGTGGCACGGATATCAGTATTCTTTTTTAAGGGCATGTTTAATTGTTTTAAGCAACAGTGCTTAGTAGCTGGCTATCCGTTTCGGGCCTTATAGCCGGCGGCTTTTGAAAGCGGGTTATCAATACAATAACCGAAACCACTATTACCATATAGCCTATATAAGTAAAAGCCTGTGCATAGCTAATATCATCTGATTTGAACAGCATACCGAAGCACATACCGCCAAAGTTGCCGCCAGCGCCAACAATACCGCTTACTAAACCCACGTTTTTAGCATTTACAAAAGGCACAATACCATACGTTGCCCCGTTAGACATTTTGAGGAACAGCGCGAAGGTTAACATAGATACAATGGCCATGGTTAATGAACCGGAGTGCGCGAAAAACAGGAGGCCTACGCCTTCCAGCAATAAAACACCGGCAAGCAGCAAGCCTTTACCGCGCATGCCAAATTTGCCCCCAACCTTATCAGATACGATACCACCAAGCGCGCGGGCAAAAATATTCATGAAACCGAATATACCAGCCCAAAAGCCGGCGCTGCTTTGCGACAAGCCAAAGGAATCGACAAAGTGCAGGGAGGCTACGTTATCAAAGGTGATCTCCATACCGAAGCACATGGCGTAGGCGGCAGTAAGCGCCCAAATACGCCAGTCGGCTAATACACTCCAGTCGGTTTTGGTATCTTTTGTTTTAGAATGAACTATCTCGTCGTAATTACCTTCGGGAGTGTCTTTGGTGTACCTGTAGTACAGGTAAGCTATCAGCAGCATCATTACACCGGGCACTATCATGGCATAGCGCCATGCCTGGGCGCTGGTATAGCCAAAGCCTACAATAGTTGCAAAAATAAGCGGCATTACCATGTTTGTTATGCCTCCGCCTAAATTGCCCCAGCCACCTGTAATAGCATTGGCAGTACCCTTTATCTGCGGCGCGAACATCATAGAAGTATGAAACTGGGTCACCACGAACGAAGCACCGATGATACCTATAGCCAGGCGGAACAGTAAAAAGGTGGTATAATCATGTGCCAGGCCTACAAACATTACTGGCAGCGAGCCAATTATGAGCAGTCTAACCGCTGTTTTGCGCGGCCCCCAGGAATCGCAAAGCTTCCCAATGATTAAACGCGCGATAATGGTAGCGGTTACCGAGGCGATGATAAGATTACCTACCTGGCTTTTTGATAGCCCCATTTCGGTACGTATGGTGGGCATCAGCGGCGCCAGGCCAAACCAGCCAAAGAAACACACAAAAAACATGAGCCAGGTGATATGAAAGGTGCGCATTTGAACGCCTTTTAATGAGAATATATTGATTTTGGTGAGTTGATTCTTCATTGTTGTTGAGATTAAATAGTACGGGACGTTAGCTTAGGCGCTTCTTACTTGTTTAAAAATTCAGGTTTTACATTAAGTTGCAGATATGCCCATAACGGATGCAGGCTGGTGCTGCCGGGTGTAACATTTTTAGCGTACTCCATGCTTTTGGTTGCAGCCATATAGCTTATACCCAAATCGATGCCTGTAAACTGATTAAGCTTATAGCCTGTAGTAAAATCCAGCTCGGTGCCCAGGCGTTTGTCAATAGCATTGCCCGAAACATCCTTTTGCGCGGATGCTAGTGCGAAGTAATGTGCGGCTAATTCGGCGTAAAACCGTTTGTCCGCAGCCGTATATTTTATTTTTGCGAACGGGTTGCTTAAGCCGCTTGCCGGTGCGCCGCTTACCGCATAAAAATAGTCCATGTATCCCCAAAATTTGTGGGGTGTTCCGTATAGCGGATCAAACCGGTGATTAGTTTTGGATGCGGAAAACGCGTCGTTGCCCGACAGATAATCCCAGCCTATGGTGTATCCGATGGCGGCCGGTTTATAAGTTAGTGATGCGGTGTAGGTGTAAGCACTTAAACTAAGGCCGTCCCGATCGTGTCCGCCCTGGTAATAAAAGCCAGCGCTGCCAAGCCAATCGTTTTTACCACCAAAAACCGGACTTACCAGCAAACCTGTGGTAAACCGTGTATTAGCACCTGCTTGGTTAAAGCGCTTACCATATATATAACCCACATCATCGCCCGAAGTATTTTTTAATGAGTCAAGGATATATTTTCCAAATTGGTCTGCCAGGAAAAGGCCTGAGAATTTGGTTTTATTAAACTTTTTGGCCACATACAAATACTGCATAGACCTGTATTGCTGGTTTAAAGCGTTAGTTCCCGGCGGGTTGGCAAAAGCCGGATTACCGTTTTTAGCACTTATACCCGAGGCATTTACCAGCGGTATAAAACCTGCAGGCGTGTTGGCTAAATAACCCTTACTGTCTTTTACTGTAGCAGGAACATTAGCGGGGGTATAGTAAGTGCCGTTATAATTTATAGCGTCGCTATTTTGGTTAAATGCGAGGCCGATATCCGCTTGCCAGCCATTCTCTAATAATTTAAAAACCAACGCGTCATGACGGCGGGCCTGCTGTGTCCAATCCAGGTTGCCCAATAAGCGTTCATCGTCATACAGCAATTCCTGGCGCCCTACTTTTATGGCAAAATAATCTATTGATTTGTTTATCGAAGTATCGTTTTTGTTGGCGAGGATGATCTCGGCCCAGCCCTCGTGCAGGCCCAGCCTGTTGCCATCGGCAGCGGTGGTGGTGGAGGCATCCTGCCCCCATAATCTCACATCCTGTACCGAGGCTTGGAAAATAACTCGTGTCCATTTATAATTTAGGGTAAGCCGCGTTCGCTGGGATACAAATGCAGCTGTTTTGTTGCCAGTTGGTTTAAGGGTACCGTAGCCATCGCGCAACTCGCCACGCGTTCGTAACTGCCCGGTAAATGTGACCTGCGCATTTGCATTGAAAATTCTGAGGCAAAAATAAAGCGACAAAAAACAAGCGAAAGCGTAGGGGTTTAATGCATTTTTGTACATTTGAATTAGTTTTTTATTTGTTAAAGCAATTGAAAACTATTGACCCTGGCCGGGAATGCGACCTCCCGACAGGGTATTTTTATGAGTTATTTCATCATGGGCAGAATTTAATTGTTGCCCAAACAAGCTCAGCAGACCTCAAACCGCAGCTAAGCAACATCTATATACACGATACCGTCCATCACCTTTATAGGATACGTTTTAATTTGATATTCATCCCCGCTTAAACACTCGCCGGTTACTAACGAAAATGTTTTTTTGTGAAACGGGCAGGCCACTTTGGGCTCGCAGGCTTCGCCGCTGCTGCCTATCAGTCCGCGCGAAAGGGCCATTTGCTGTTTGTGCGGGCAAAGATTTTGCGTAGCAAACCATTCGCCGCGGCGGCTAAAATTATATATGGCTATTTGCTGGTCGCCATGCTTTATACATGCGCCACCATTATCGGGTACATCATCGACGTAACAGGCCCGTATCCACTGCGATGTTAATAATTGTGTTTCCATTATTATACTGTTAATATGTTACTACTATCTAATTACTACCAGCTGGCCTTTACCTGCCCGCGCATTTCTTCAAATTTAATGCTGGGGTCTTTTTCGTCTGCGTTAATAAAGTGCGAGAAGCGTTTGCGCAGCTCCTGGCTGTCTACCACCTCTTTCCACTCGCAGTGGTAAGTGTTAACCAGCGCCTGCATCTCTTCTTCTAATTGGGCCGCTATGCCTAAACTGTCGTTTACAATAACATTTTTCAGGTAGCTCATCCCGCCATCCATTTTATTTAACCAGGTTGCGGTACGGGTTAGATGGTCGGCTGTTTTTATATAGAAGATCAAGAACCTGTCGAGGTATTTGATACAGGTTTCCTTATCAATATCTGCCGCTAACAACTGCGCGTGCTGGGGTTTTGAACCGCCGTTGCCGCACACATACAGGTTCCAGCCTTTTTCGGTAGCTATAATGCCAAAATCTTTCGACTGCGCTTCGGCGCATTCACGTATGCAGCCGCTAACCCCTCCTTTAATTTTATGCGGCGCACGGATGCCTTTATACCTGTCTTCCACCTCAATAGCAAACGATACGCTATCATGCAGGCCAAAGCGACACCAGGTACTGCCCACACAGCTTTTCACGGTACGCAGTGCCTTGCCGTAAGCGTGCCCGCTTTCAAAACCGGCTTCGATCAGTTCTTCCCATATCTGCGGCAGATCATTTACATGCGCGCCAAACATATCAATACGCTGCCCGCCGGTAATTTTTGTGTAGAGGTTATATTTTTTAGCAACCTGGCCCAACACGATCAGTTTATCAGGCGTTATCTCGCCGCCGGGAATACGCGGCACTACAGAGTAAGTGCCCCCTTTTTGTATGTTGGCCAAAAAGCGGTCGTTGCTATCCTGTATGGTATCCTGCTTTACAATTACATCATTCCACAGGCTCGATAATATACTGGCTATAACGGGCTTGCACACTTCGCAACCATCGCCATGGCCAAAATGATCAAGCACAAGGTCGTAGTTCTTTAGCTGGTTTATTCGCACCAAGTCAAACAGCTCCTGCCGCGAATAATCAAAATGCTCGCAAATGGTGCTTTTTATATACTGACCATTGGCTTTCATGGTGCCGGTTATCAGGTCCTTCACCAACGGCACGCAGCCACCGCAGCCGGTGCCGGCCTTAGTGCATTTTTTCATGGCATCTATACCTGTTGCACCCTGCTCAGTTACCGCGCAGCATATAGCCCCTTTGGTAACCGCCTCGCACGAGCATATCAGCGCATCATCGGGCAGGCTCATTACGCCCGCGCCGGCATTAGCCTCGCTGCCCCGCGAACCCAGTATCATATCTTCCGGATCAGGCGGCAGCACTATTTTATTATTAACTGTTTGCAGCAGCAAATTATACGCGGCCGCATCACCGATAAGTATTCCTCCTAATAGGTATTTGCCGTCGTTACTTATATTAATAC
>JBDSIC010000316.1:0-16679 GCA_039918195.1 Mucilaginibacter sp. | reverse complement strand
CTGCCAAACCAGTTTGGTTTGTGGGTTAACTTTAACTCGCCCCTGGTTTGGGACGTGTTCGCGATATCAACTTACTTCTCGGTATCATTATTATTCTGGTACACGGGTTTACTGCCCGATATCGCTTCTATCCGCGACCGTGCCGTACCGGGACTACGCCGCCGTATCTACTCCATCGCCTCATTTGGCTGGACAGGTTCGGTAAAAACATGGCAGCGTTTCGAAACGGTATCGCTTATTTTAGCAGGTATATCAACGCCACTGGTACTTTCGGTACACACTATTGTATCCTTTGACTTTGCTACCTCGCTGATGCCGGGCTGGCACACTACTATATTCCCGCCATACTTTGTTGCGGGTGCTATCTTCTCAGGTTTCGCCATGGTGCAAACACTATTGCTGGTTACCCGTAAGGTGCTTGGTTTAGAGAATTACATCACCATGTTCCACGTCGAGTCGATGAACAAGATTATCACGCTGACAGGTTCAATTGTAGGTGTGGCTTATATCACGGAGTTCTTTATCGCCTGGTATTCGGGTGTTGAATATGAGCAGTACGCGTTCATTAACCGTGCTACCGGGCCATACTGGTGGGCATACTGGAGCATGATGTCATGCAACGTGATATCGCCGCAGCTGTTTTGGTTTAAAAAGTTACGTACCAATATCGCTTTCTCATGGGTACTGTCTATCGTAGTGAACATAGGTATGTGGTTTGAGCGTTTTGTGATCATCGTTACCTCGCTGCACCGCGATTATCTTCCATCAAGCTGGGTTATGTTTTACCCAAGCTGGGTTGATGTGGGCGTGTTCATCGGGTCTATAGGCTTATTCTTTACCATGTTCCTTTTATTCGTGCGCTTCCTGCCTTCGGTAGCGATGGCCGAGGTGAAACTGTTGCTTAAAGGATCGAGCGAGCAGGCGAAGAAGAAACTGATAGAAAGCGGTACGCTGGATAAAGAACAAGTTCAAGACTATATAAAAGAATTAGGAAAATACGACAGTGTTGATCTGGCGGACTACCAAATACATAAATAATGAGCAGCACAAAATTTATATTAGGCCTTTTTGATGATCCTGATGACCTGATGCACGGGATAGAGAAACTGCAGAAAAATAGCGTACCTATTTATGATGTATACTCGCCTATGCCTATACACGGTATCGAAGCCAAATTGGGTGTTAAAGAATCGCGTTTAGGTTATGCGGCATTTTGTTTCGGCTGCCTTGGGGCATCGGTAATATTCAGCATATTGTATTATACGCTGGTGCACGACTGGCCGATGGACGTAGGCGGTAAGCCAAACTTCCCGATGCCGGTGTTTGTTCCGTTCACTTTTGAGTGGACCATATTGTTCACCGCTTTTGGTATGACCATAACCTTTTTCGCTGCAACACACCTGTTCCCCGGCCGCGCGCCAAGGGTAATGGACCTAAGGGCCACTGATGACAGGTTTATTATAGCGATTGATGCAAAAGGTAACATACCGCACGGTGATATAACTAATTTATTAAAAGAAGCAGGAGCTGTAGAAGTTAAGCATAACGACAGAAAATATGTTAGCTATGAATAAGTTTAAATTATTGGGGATAACAGCTATTTCTATCGCTGCATCGGTATTAATTACCTCATGCAAGGATAAAAGAAGCACAGGTTGGGAATACGCCCCCAATATGTACAGGCATATAGCGTTTGACCCGGACCAACAAAATCCAAATTTTGCCGATGGCAAAACCGCGCAGGTTCCGCCAAAGGGCACTATACCGGTAGGTTTTACCCGTTTTAACTATGCAAACACCACTGCGGGTTACGATAGCGCGAGCCTTACACTTACCAGCCCTGTAAAGTATAACTATAAGGACGGAGAAGTGCTTTATCAGCATTTTTGCTCGCCATGCCATGGCAAAACTGGCCAGGGCGATGGTTTGGTGGTTGCGCATGGTTACCCTGCACCTCCGTCATATTCAAAGGGGCAGTCAACACGCGGCGGCGCTATGAAGGATCTTACTGATGGTAAAATATATCATACAATTACATACGGCTTAAATGCAATGGGTTCATACGCCTCGCAGCTTGCTCCTGAAGAGCGCTGGAAGGTAGTAGCCTACATTCACCATTTACAAACTTTATAATATTTATATTAATGGGTACTCATAACGATATTAACCAACAATATGTATTCTCAGGGAAGGTAAAAACCTGGAGCATAATAGCTATTGTTATAGGTTTAGTTGGCGTTGTATACGGTTTTATAGGCAGCGAAGTAAGCGTACAGCGTACTTTTAGCAACCTGCTACTGATGTCTTATTATTTTGCGTGTGTTTGTATAGCCGCTATCTTCTTTTTATCATACCAATATATGGCGCAGGCCGGCTGGTCGGCATCATTACTTAGGCTGCCGCAGGCTATGGCCAAGGTTTTGCCTATTGCCGCTGTTATATTATTGGTTGTTATTGGCGCAGGTTTATATTTTACACATACGGAAGAGGCCACCGGCGAGGTAATGCCTTATCTATACGGTCACTGGGCAGCCCATGGGTTAACAGACCCATCCAGCCCGCATTATGATGCACTTATAGATGGTAAATCGGCATTTTTGAACGTTCCGACCTTTATTACCTTTTTAGCTGTATTACTGTTCCTTTATACCATACTAGGCCAAATGCTGGTTAAATATTCGCAGAACGAGGATGAAATAGGTGGTATGTTCAACTATAACAAAAGCTTTAAGGCGGCAGCTATATTCCTGCTGATATTTGGTTTTACCTTCCCGATATTCGCTTTCGATGCCATCATGTCATTAGAGGCGCACTGGTTCTCAACTATGTTTGGTTGGTATAACCTGGCAGCCATGCACGTAAGCGGTTTGGCGGTTATCGTATTGTTCCTGATATACCTGCGTAAAAAAGGCTATATGCAATGGGTAAGCCAAGACCACCTGCACAACCTGGGGCAGTTAATGTTCGGTTTCTCTATCTTCTGGACCTATGTGTGGTTCGCACAGTTCTTCCTGATATGGTACGCCAACTTGCCGGAAGAAACCGTATACTTCTACAAAAGGTGGGAGCCTGAATACAAGTTCCTGTTCTGGTTAAACCTGGTATTGAATTTCTTATCGCCATTATTACTATTAATGTCGCGCGATGCCAAACGTTTAACAGCAAGGTTACAGTTTACCGCTATTGTGCTGCTAATCGGCCACTGGCTTGATTATTACCTGATGATAATGCCGGGCACTATACATACCGAGCCGGGCCACACCGTACATCTTTGGGATCAGTTTGGCATACAGGAACTGTTTATTTTTATAGGATTCGCAGGTTTGTTAATATTCCTGACGCTGAATGCTTTAAGCAAATTCAAATCCCTGGTTCCTAAAAAGCACCCGTTCATTGATGAGAGCTTACATCATCACATATAATAAATTGTTTAAATTTGCACCAAAATACAGAATACCAAACAAGCATATAAAATGGCATTCAACAAACTAATAAATTCTAAAAAAATTCTTTCGCTGTTTGCGATGCTAACCCTGTTTGGCACAAATGTGCTGATGGCAGCCGAAGCTACAGCAGCGGCAGCAACAACTGATGCAGCAGATAAGCCAAGCGTATGGCCGGGTGTTTTCTACTATGTACTGCTATTTTTAATAGTGTGCGTTATAGTTGCCATTGTTGGTAAAATATTAAAAGTATACGACCTTACCCAACAAATACAAGGTAAAAAGCCGCTTAACTGGAATAACGTAATGGGTATACTGTTTGCTTTATTCCTCGCTTTAGGACTTTACGGTACATACTGGTCATTTATGGTACAAGGCGCCATGGTATTGCCGGGTGCCGCATCTGTACATGGTGTTACCATTGACAATATGTTCAACGTAACATTTGGTATAACCGTGATCGTATTTATAGTTACCCAAATATTGTTATTTGGTTTCGCCTTCAAATACAGGGGATCAGATAAACGCAGGGCTACTTATTACCCGCATAACAACACTGTTGAGGCTATCTGGACGGTAGTACCGGCCATTGTGCTTACCATCTTGGTGGTATTCGGTTTTACTACGTGGCAAAAGATCACCAATAGCGTTGATGCCAAAGGCGAGCCTGCATCAATCAATATTGATATAACAGGTCACCAGTTTGCATGGGAATTACGTTACCCGGGCAAAGACGACAAGTTAGGTGCCATGAAATTTAACCTGGTAACTGCTGCAAACAAAGTAGGTGTCGATTTTAAAGATAAAAACAGCCTGGACGATTTGGTTGCCGATACATTAGTTATCCCGGTGAATAAATCAATACGTTTAAATATACACGCGCAGGATGTTATCCATAGCGTTTACCTGCCGCACTTCAGGGTTCAGCTGAATGCTGTACCGGGACTGCCTACCTTCTTTAAGTTTACGGCTACCAAAACTACCCGCCAAATGAAGAGTGACCAGGACGACCCGAAATTTGAATACCTGCTTTATTGCAACAAGATATGCGGAGGCGGGCACTACAACATGCAAAAGGTGGTAATGGTTGTTACCGAAGGAGAATACCAAACATGGCTTAAACACCAAAAACCTTATTTAAATGACCAGTTGAAAACAGAGCTGGGTTTTGCCGGCATTGTGAAGGCAAATAGTGAGAACAACAGGTTAGCGTTAAACAATTAATATATAGAATTAGCGATTATGTCAACATTATCAGTTCAGGATCACGGAGCGCATCACGACGAACACGGTCACGAACATCATCATGATACCTTCCTGACCAAGTATATTTTTAGCCAGGATCATAAGATGATTGCCAAACAATTCCTGATAACAGGTATTACTATGGCAGTTATCGCAATGCTACTATCTGTTCTGTTCAGGATACAATTAGCTTATCCCGACAAGCCATTCCCTTTACTGGAAACTTTACTGGGCCGTTTTGCTCCCGGTGGACTTTTAGATCCAAACTTTTACCTGTCGCTGGTTACCATACACGGTACCATCATGGTATTTTTTGTACTAACAGCAGGATTAAGCGGTACCTTCAGTAACCTGCTTATACCATTGCAGGTTGGCGCGCGCGATATGGCATCACCATTTATGAATATGCTTTCATATTGGTTCTTCTTTACGGCCAGCGTTATCATGCTAAGCTCATTCTTTATTGAAAAAGGCCCTGCCGGACCTGGATGGACCATCTACCCGCCATTATCGGCCCTGCCAAAATCAATGCCAGGTTCTGATCTGGGTATGACGCTGTGGCTCATCAGCATGGTGCTTTTCGTAGGCTCGTCATTAATGGGCGGTATTAACTATGTGAGTACGGTATTAAACATGCGTACCAAGGGGATGGACCTCTGGAAAATGCCTTTAACCATCTGGGCATTCTTCCTTACCGCTATATTAGGCGTATTGGCATTCCCGGTATTGGTTGCAGGTGTTGTGTTATTGATATTTGACAGGAGTTTCGGAACAAGCTTTTATCTATCGGATATTGTACTGGGCGGCGTGCCGCAGTCATTTGAAGGCGGTAGCCCGATATTGTTCCAGCACTTATTCTGGTTCCTGGGCCACCCCGAGGTATATATCGTAATTATGCCGGCACTGGGTATCTCGTCAGAAATTATTGCCACCAACTCGCGTAAGCCGATCTTCGGTTACCACGCCATGGTGTACTCACTGATAGGTATTACCGTGCTGTCGTTCATCGTATGGGGACACCACATGTTTGTTACGGGTATGAACCCGTTCCTGGGCGGTGTGTTCATGATTACTACGCTGATCATCGCGGTACCATCGGCAGTAAAAACATTTAACTATTTAGCTACGCTGTGGCGCGGTAATATCAGGTTTACGCCTGCTATGCTGTTCGCTATCGGTTTGGTTTCATTCTTTATATCAGGCGGTTTAACAGGTATCTTCCTGGGTAACGCCGCTTTGGATATTAACCTGCACGATACTTACTTTGTGGTTGCCCACTTCCACCTGGTAATGGGCTCGGCGGCTATATTTGGTATGCTTGCCGGTGTTTACCACTGGTTCCCTAAAATGTTTGGCCGTTTAATGGACGAACGCCTGGGTTACCTGCACTTTTGGATAACCTTTGCGGGTGCTTACCTGGTATTCTTCCCGATGCACTTTATGGGCCTTGATGGTGTGCCACGCCGGTACTATGCCTTCACCGAGTTTGAGTCAATGGAGCGCTGGTTGTCAGTAAACGTATTTATCACCTGGTCGGCTATTATAGCAGCTTTGGCACAGGTAGCATTCCTGTTCAACTTCTTCTACTCTATATTTTTTGGTAAAAGGACACCTCAAAATCCATGGGGTTCAAATACCCTGGAGTGGACAGCACCTGTGGAGCATTTCCACGGTAACTGGATAGGAGAGATACCAACCGTTTACCGCTGGCCGTATGATTACAGCAAGCCTGGACACGATGAAGACTTTATACCGCAAACAGTTCCATTCTCTGAAACAATGAGCTCGAACCTGCCGCACGATTTTGAAGATAATCCTGTTGGTTTGGAAGAGTACAACAAATGGACAAGTACACAAAAAGCTAACGAAGAAGTAAAATAATTTCTGCGTTACCGATCTGATGTTTTAGGGTATCTGTACCGGAATTATTTTCCCTGTTCAGATACCCTAATTTTTTAGAAGATATTAAATGAGTAGATCCACTGCAAGAAACAGGTTCCTGAAGATTAATCTTATTACCGTTATTTTGCTTTTTTTAACCATACTGGCAGGCGGCGTAGTGCGCAGCACAGGTTCGGGTATGGGCTGCCCCGACTGGCCGAAGTGCTTTGGTGGTTACATCCCGCCAACCCAATTGTCGCAATTACCGAAAGATTACCAGGAGCATTATGCCGAAAAGCGCAAAGCCAAAAATGTTAAGTTCGCCAAAACGCTCGACCTGTTTGGCTACGGCGACCTGGCCCGTCGCATACGCGAGGACCGCTCGATATTAATGCCCGAAGAATTTAACGCCGCCAAAACCTGGATAGAATACATTAACCGCCTGTTAGGCGCCATAACCGGTATATTTTTGATATTAAGCGCAGTATATTCATTTCAATTTTGGAGCAGCAGCAAGCTGGTGCCCATCCTGAGCGTATTTAACGTCCTGCTGGTGGGTTTCCAGGGATGGCTGGGCTCGATAGTTGTATCAACAAATTTAGTGGCCTGGATAGTAACGGTACACATGCTGCTGGCATTGGCTATACTGGCTATTACCATAGCCGCCTACCACATCGCTAAAACTATTGACAGGCCACGCTTGCATGGTAAAGGCATTGTATATGTGCTTACTTTTATTGCCTTGGCATTGTCTGTATTTCAAATTACCATAGGTACCGAAGTGCGAGAGAAAATAGATGCCGTATCAAGCCATTTATTAGGCGGCTACCGCGAAACCTGGGTAGAGAACGCAGGCGATATATTCAGCAATCACCGTAACCTGGCCTTACTGGTGCTGATAGTGAATATTATGTTGTACGCGGTTATCAGGAAGGGCTTTTACCGCCACTCTAAACATCAGCAGTTAATGAGTTTCTGCTTTTTGATCATCATGCTGCAGATAGTAACCGGCATCGTGCTATCATACTGGGCATTGCCGCCATTTGCACAAGCCGCGCATATTGTGCTGGCAAGCCTTATATTTGCGGCGCAATTTTATTTGCTTTTAAATTTATACCGTTCGGCCAATGTACAGGGGGTTCGCAAATGAAGTGGAGTGATTTTTCAAAGCTGATCAAATTACGCCTCACCTTTTTGGTGGTGTTTTCAGCTTCCATATCATTTTTAATTGGCAGCAAGGTGAACGGCGAAATTGTTTGGGGAGATTGGCTGATACTGATTGCCGGTGGCTTACTGGTTACCTCGGCTGCCAATATTTTTAACGAGATAATAGAGAAAGACCTTGATAAACTGATGCGCCGCACCATGGACCGCCCCCTACCTTCTGGAAACATGACCAATGGGCAGGCGCTTATCATCGGTATGTTTGCAGCCATTATTGGTGTGCTGTTATTAGGAAGGCTTAATCCGACAGCTGGCTACCTGGCCATTTTCTCGATACTGTTATATGCCTTCGCCTATACGCCATTAAAACGTAAATCGGCCATAGCGGTATTTGTGGGGGCTATACCGGGGGCATTGCCGCCCCTTATTGGCTATGTTGCCGCGCACCCAAAAATAGACGAGATAGCGCTGATATTGTTCGGGATACAGTTTGTATGGCAGTTCCCGCATTTTTGGGCCATTGCCTGGGTTTTGGATGATGATTATAAACTGGCGGGTTTCAGGCTGCTGCCTACGGGTAAAAGAGATACAGTAAGCGCGATATTCGCCTTTGCCGCAACGCTTATTTTACTGCCGGTAAGTTTACTGCCAACTTATTACGGCTACGGCGGTTATTATGTAGGCGGGGTATCATTAGTGATGAGTTTAGTATTTTTGTACCAAGGCGCTATGCTGATGCTTAACCGCGACATCAAGTCGGCAAAAAGCCTGATGTACGGCTCGTTTTTATATTTGCCGGTAGTGCAACTAATGTTTTTATTCGATTTTTTAGGTAAAGTGAAATGATGATGGCTCAAATACAGCAAAAAGAAGATAAACTGAACCTAGCCCCAAAGAAATTTGTGATGTGGCTTATCGTGTTCTCCTCATTTATGGTGTTCGCAGCGCTTACCAGCGGGTTTATTGTTAGCAGCGGCAGTAAAGTGCATGCGCTGGCAACTAAGCTACCCGGCATATTTTTATTCAGCACGATAACGATAGCCCTTAGCAGTTTAACCATGTTTTTGGGTTCCAAAGCTGCGGGTTTACTGCAGCTTGCAAAGCAACGCATGTTTTTATGGCTTACTATCGCCCTGGGTATCGTGTTTTTTATACTACAGGTATACGGCTGGGGCGAATTGATAAAAATGGGTGTGTATTTTGTAAACCCCAATTCGTCGCAATCATTTATATACGTGTTTACGGGTGTGCACCTGTTGCACATATTGGCAGGGGTATTATTACTTGTTAACGCGCTAATTAAAAGCTACAGGAATGTGGCGCAGGTTAAAAACCTGTATTATATGGAAATATCCGGTATATTTTGGCATTTTGTCGATATTATATGGATTTATCTGTATGTTTTTTTACTTTTGAATCAGAATTAATTAATCTACAATAAAGTACAAATGAGTACACCAGTTACACAAATAGATGAAGTAAAAACCACGCCTTGGGCGGGTGGACACTCACCCTTTTCGGTTGAATATGGTAAAATGATGATGTGGTTCTTCCTGTTATCGGATGCCTTCACATTTTCATCATTACTAATATCTTACGGTGCGCTGCGTTTCAGCGCCACCAGCTGGCCCGCTGCCGACCTGGTTTTCCAGTCAGTACCGGGACTTGTTGACTCCGGCCAACCACTGGTATTTGTGGGTATCATGACATTTATCCTCATCCTGAGTTCGGTTACCATGGTATTGGCTGTAGAGGCCGGCCATCGCAACGCGAAAAAGGAAGTTGCCTGGTGGATGGTTGCTACCATTATCGGCGGTTTCACCTTCTTAGGCTGCCAGGCTTTAGAGTGGACGCACTTACACCACGAAGGTTTTTGGTGGGGCAGCATACCCGAGGCAGAAGAACTAAAGCACCTGTTTAAAGGTGGCGAAGAAGCATCATTCCATGTATCGGCGCAGCAGTTTGCCAACTTATTTTTTACCATTACAGGTTTCCACGGTTTCCACGTATTTAGTGGGGTTATCATCAACATAGTAATTTTAATAAATACACTTGTTGGTACTTACCAAAAACGCGGCAGCTATTTAATGATAGAAAAAGTAGGTTTATACTGGCACTTTGTAGACCTTGTTTGGGTATTTGTATTTACCTTCTTCTACTTAGTTTAATTATAATATTTTAATTGATATAAATCATGTCATCAGAACATACAGAGACCCATGCCCACGGCGAAGAACACTCTTCAATGACCAAAGGGAAGATAATAAGGGTGTTTTTAATTTTACTGGGTATTACAGTTGTAGAATTTATCATTGCGCTTTATTTAGTGCCAAAGGGTGTTATAGATATTAAATGGGCTAACCCGTTATATATCATTCTTACCTTGTTTAAGGCATTTTATATAGTTGCTTACTTTATGCACTTAAAGTTCGAAAAGGTAGGCCTTGTTTATTCCATCATTGTGCCTATCCTTTTTATAATAGGTTTAATACTGGTGCTTACTAACGAAAGCCATTACTGGATCGACTTAAGGGAAGCCGTTCCCGGGTTATAAAAGCTATAATGCGTAATTCCGGTTTAGGGAAAAAGATATTGATCCTGGTATGCATATTAGCCGTACCGGGATTTTTATATTATTTGCTTACCGTAGGAGGTAAAAACAGGTACAAAGGCCTGCAGTTTTTTGGCCCGAAACACCTGTCTGGTGCTTATCACACGTTTCATGGCGAGAAGATACCCGATACGGTTTACCACAAGCTGCCCGATTTTAAGCTGACCGACCAGGATGGCAGCCCGGTGACGCTAAAAACATTTGAAGGGAAGGTATTTGTAGTGAATTTTTTCTACACAGGATGCCCGGATGTTTGCACCACCATAAACGGCAATGTAAAAAGGCTTGCCGATAGTTATGCCAAAAACAAGATGCTAAAGTTTGTAACCATTACAGTTGATCCGCAGCGCGACGACCCTAAAGCTTTGAAGGCTTATGCTACCAAATACCGGGGGGCAGCCGGCAAATGGATGTTTTTAACCGGTGACACCACGCAGGTATATAACCTTGCCCGCAAAGGATTTTTGGTGAACGCGTTAAAAGTAAATAGCAACGAATTTATATTCAGCGACAAGCTGATATTGATAGATGCAGAAAAGCGGATAAGAGGTTATTACTCCGGTACGTCCACCGCCGAAACAACTAAACTGTACAACGAGATAAAAGTGCAGATAGCAGAAGAATTAAGAAAGATAAAAGCCCCCAATTAATAGCATGAGCGATAAGTTTATATTCCGTTTTGTAGCAGCCGTATCCATATTTGTATTACTGGTAGTGATCATATTAAACCGTAAGATAATCCCCGCCCCGGCTGTACTGCCATCATTTACTTACTTTTTACCCAAACTAAACGCCATACTAAATGGCTCATGCAGTGTGCTGCTGCTGATATCATTGTACTACATCAAACAAAAAAATATAACCGCGCATAAGCGGACAAATATTATCGCATTTTGCCTGTCGTCGCTTTTTTTGGTATCATATATCCTGTTTCACTATTTAGCGCCCGAAACCAAGTACGGCGACCTGAACGGCGATAAAACCGTATCGCCTGACGAAGTCGCCGCAGCCGGCAGCATCAGGTATGTTTATTATACTATTCTGATAAGCCATATTATACTGGCAGCCGGGGTTTTGCCGTTAATATTACTGAGCTTTTATCGCGGCCTGCAAATGCAGGTAGAGAAGCACCGCAAACTGGTTAGGTGGGCATTCCCGATATGGCTGTACGTAACCATAACAGGCGTGGTGGTGTATTTAATGATATCGCCCTATTACCAATTTTAGTTAAATTACAAACAATGACAAAAGCCTTAAAAATATTAGCGCTCACCCTTGTTTTAGGCTTAACGCTGGTTGTAAATCAACCCGCCATGTCGCAGTGTGCGCAGTGCGCCGCTACGCTGGAGTCCAACGCAAGCAGCGGGGATAACAAAACCGCCGGGATAAATAATGGCATTATGTATTTGCTGGCTATGCCTTATATCGCTGTCGCGATACTGGGGTTTATATGGTATAAAAAATACCGCCGTAAAAATATCCCTGTCAACATGCGCGACGAAAAGTTAAACCTGAACTAAAGCCAGCTACGACACTTATTATTACCCGTTATCACCTTTGTTATAGTATGATAAAAAAGGAAACGCTTGATTTTTTAAAAGACATCGCGGTAAATAACAACCGCGATTGGTTTATGGCCAATAAGGCCCGGCACGATAGCGCACGCGGGAACGTAATTGATTTTACAGGCGCGGTAATAAAGGCACTGGCCAAAATGGACCCCACCGTAAATGCTGATGCGGACCCAAAAAAATGTGTTTTACGCATTTACCGCGACGTACGGTTCAGTAAGAATAAAACACCCTATAAAGGCAATTTTGGAATTACGCTCTTTCAAACCCCCGGCGGCGGCCGCGGCCCCGAATACTATATTCATATTGAACCTGGCAAATCATTTTTGGCCGGCGGTTACTGGATGCCCGAAGCTGCCGACTTGAAAAAGATAAGGCAGGAAATAGACTACAATGCCGGCGAATTAAAAAGCATCGTAGATACCCCGGAGTTTATTAAACAGTTTGGCAATATACGCGAGCATGACAGGCTCAAAACAGTCCCCCGCGATTATACCGCCGAACACCCGGATATCGACCTGTTAAAACTAAAGAGCTTTATAGCAGAACATCCCTTAAAGGATGCGGAGCTGCTGAAAAAAGATGCTGCGGAACATGTAGTTTCGTTATGCAGCAAAATTTACCCGCTTAATGTTTTTTTAAATAATGCAATCGCTTAACACCATGAAAATAAAACACCTTTTTTTAGCCGCTTTCCTGTTAATGGCCGTGCAAGCCTGCGTGGTATTATCACCCAAAAAACACAAGGCAATGCTGGCGCAGATAGACTCGCTTAGCGCGCGTACCAACACTTTGGAGGAAGAGCTTTCAAAGCTGCAATCAGATACCGCCCGCTTACACCGCGAGATGGCCACACTGCAAGGCAGCTACAACTCCCTTAACAACAACTACGCGGCAAGCTCATCAAAGGTAGACGCGCTGTCATCAGACCTGAAAAAGAGGGAAGCGCGTTTAAAGGAAGTAGAAGAGATATTACGCAAGCGCGATGAGGCGACCAATGCCTTGCGCGATAAACTGCAAAAGGCACTGCTTGGTTTCCAGCAAAGCGGCCTAACGGTCGATATCCGGAACGGGAAGGTATATGTATCTCTGATGGATAAATTGCTGTTCCCGTCGGGCAGTATTGTTATTGATGATAAAGGCAAACAGGCGTTGAAACAGCTGGCTGTAGTATTAAATAAAGAGCCTGATATTAACATAGCCGTGGAAGGTCATACGGATGTTAAAAAGATAATTAACCTGGGCCAGATAAAAGATAATTGGGACCTGAGTGTGCTGCGCGCCACCTCGGTTAGCCGCTATTTAACCGAAGTAGAAAAGGTAGACCCGCAACGCTTAACCGCTACCGGCAAAAGCCAGTACCAGCCTATTGACCCGGCAACCACACCCGAAGCGCTTTCAAAAAACCGCCGTATAGAGATAGTGCTTAGTCCGAAATTGGATGAATTGTATAATTTGATAAAGAAGTAAGGCCCCCAGCCATAATTAAGCGTCATTGCGAGCGAAGCGTGGCAATCTCTTTAAGCTTATCCTGCTGGAATGTCCTAAAGAGATTGCCACGCTTCGCTCGCAATGACGTATTTGTAAAATGGGAATAATGGTTACACCTTTTCCATCAGCGTATTAAACATCACAAACCTGTTCTCGAACCGCTGGTTTAGCGCCTGGTGAAAGGTTGGCAAATGGTGTTCGTTAAACTTGTTGTACTTTTCTATATCATCCGTAAGGTACTGTATGCAATACGTTACCCCCTCGTTAGGGGAATCTACTACCGTAAGTATTTGGTGGGATGTAAAGCAGCCGGTTGCCATAATATTGGGTATTTGCTGTTCCTGCATCCATTTAAGCCAGGCCCGGTGTGTGGCTTCTTCAATGATCACCGTTTCGTTATAAACTATCATAAGTGCAAAAGTACAAATTACTAAGCACCCTAGGTATCTCCGCGCAATATCCTGAAACGTTTACGGGCCTCGTTTATCCAAAGGCTGCCGGGATAATCGGTGATGATTTTTTGGTAATATACTTTAGCCTGCGCTTTATCACCCAGGTTATTGTCGTAAATATCGCCCAGCATAAAAACAGCATCATCTGCCCATAAGTCGGCAGGATGGTCAGCCGCTATTTTTTTTAATGATACAGCCGCCAGGGCATATTCTTTCTGGTTGATAAGCAGGCGGGCACGGGCCATTAAAATATCATCCGTCAGCGTATTCCCCGGAAATTTTTTATCAATGCTATCCAGTATTTTTATCGCTTTAGCGGGCTGCTCAGCAAATATCTGCAGGTCAGCGCGGGCATACATTTTAAGCGCGCTGCCAATACTGTCTTGCGCGGTATTGTCGGCTATCAGCAGCTGCAGGTTCAAGGCATCGTTAGCTATTAGCTTTGATGTGGCCGCCTTTAATATACCCAGCTGGCCTTTAGCCCAGGTAAAATCGCCGGTATAATAGGCCAGTTTGGCATTACGCAGTTTGGCATCCTGCTCCAGTTCGTTGTTGGGCGGTGTCCTTTCTACCTGGCTGTATAGTAAAGTGGCTTCCCAGGGCTGGTTATTAAGTAAATAAATATCCCCCAGCTCCAGTTTTATAGCGGCCAGCATTTGCGGGCTTAACCCGGGTATAACGATAGCCTCTTCCAAAAGCTTTTGCGCATCATTTATTTTATGCAATTTAAAAGCCTGTAAAGCCGCCAGCTTTTGTATAGCGAAGGCAGTGCTTTTGGTCTTGCCAAATTCAGTTAGCAGGCTCAAATAATCCTGTTCAAGCCCCAGCAGGTCGGCGGCCACATATTTGCCTGCAGTAACCTTTAGGTTTTTGGTATTGATCAGCTCTACTTTTGCCGATATATAAAAAGGGTCATCCTTCCCTTTAGCTAATAAGTACTCGTAACCGCGTATGGCCACATCATAGGCCTCGTTAGCGGTAAGGGTATGGCATAGTTCAAATATGGTATTGCCATCGCCATTAGTGCGCCGGTTTAGGGCCAGCGCCTGGTTAAGCGCCTGGTCGTAATCTTTTTGCTGCAAAAACTGCCATATCAGCATATCGGCATAAATGATTTGCTGCGGTTCTTTTTGTACCCGTTTAAACAAGGCCGATTTAAGTACATCATAATCCGCAGGACCCTCATATAAGCCGGCCAACGCGCTTTGCGCCTGGCCAATGTAGCCCGGGTTGGCGGGTAAAAAATTCAGGTACTCCTCTGTAAGCGCGTATTTGTCGCGTTTTTGCATGTAAAGCGTAAGCAGTTCATGCACAAAAGCCGTTTCGTTATTAATCATTTTGCGGCCCTGCCTAAAGGTTTTTATGGCGTAATCCATATTGCCATTCTGGTAAAACTGCATGCCGAGGTTCGCGATAACGCCATTATCAGGGGGGAGGTTTTTTATAAGCTCGTCATATAATTTATTGGCCTCGTCGGTATTGCCCTGCTGGGTGTATATGGTGCCTAATTTTAAAATATACTCGCTCTCGCCGGGGTTTTTCCGCAGCATTTTTTTGGTGATGCTTTCGGCTTCTTCCAATTTTTTAAGCGCTATAAGGTTATTGATATAAAAAGGGTAGTAGGCTTCATTATCTTGCTTAAATAACTTTTGATACAGTTCATTAGCTTTTTGCAGATCGCCGTTAGCGCTGTATTGCTGCGCCAGCTGCAATTCGGCACCCTGGGCAAAAATGGCTGCAGGGGCGATGGAGAAAAATATTAGGGAAATATAAAAAACTACCTGCTTCATCTAATCAAAAATACTGATTTAAACACCAAACGGCCAATTGGGGCAAATAATGTTTCTAAGGGTAAAATTATAGTGACATTAACATCAATTAGCTATAAAATAGCTTAATTTAACCGTGATAAATGTTAACTGATATAATGCATCGTTTACGGCTTATATTTTATATACTGTTAATTGCAGGAGTTTTTTCGTGCGATGAGGGTACGGTTGTAAAGATACCCATACTCGATTTTTTTAAAACACCCGATAAAACGTTCTTCCGTATATCGCCCGACGGAAAATATATCTCGTACTTAAAACCGTATAAAAGTAAGCAGAACCTTTTTATTCAATCGCTGGTTGACGGCAAGGGTTTTATGGCGACAAACTTTGCCGATAACCCGGTTACAGATTATATGTGGACGTACAACAACCATATTGTATTTGTCCAGGATATCGTATCAAGCGACAGCTTAAAAATATTCGCGCTTGATGTAAAAACACTCAGGTCCCATCCCGTTTTGGCGGAGCATAAGGTAAAATACAGGCTGCTTACGGGTAATAAATTACAGCCCGATATATTGACCGTATCGTTAAATAAACGCGATGAGGGTGTGTTTGATGTGTATCACCTTAGCATCACCAGCGGTGAAATAAAGCCCTACATAGTTAACCCCGGCGACGTAATTGAATGGTATGCCGACGTGTATGGAAAGATCCGTTTGGCAAGGGCATCTGACGGGGTTACTACTACCATACTCTTCAGACAGAACGAGAAAGCGCCATTCAGGCCCATTATTGTAAATAATTTTAAGGATGTAGTACGCCCGGTAGCTTTTACAGGTAAAGGGAATAATTTTTATGCCCTCTCGAACGTGAACCAGGATAAAACGGCGCTGGTAGAAATTAATGCCGAAACGGGCAAGCAAGAAAGGCTGGTTTACAAAAGCGACAACGCCGATATTGTAAGTATTGAATATTTCCAGGATAAAAACCGGCTGGATTATGCCTCGTGGGAAGAAGCGATGCCCCGCAAGCATTTTTTTAATGAT
>JBDSIC010000315.1:0-5166 GCA_039918195.1 Mucilaginibacter sp. | reverse complement strand
GCGGTAACCAAATTGGTGAATGAGTTGTATGGCGATGTTTTTTCGAAGATATACGGTTACCACAGTACAGGGCTGCGTTACTTTAACGTATTTGGTCCGCGGCAAAACCCTAACGGCGCTTATGCGGCTGTTATTCCCTTGTTTATAAGGGCTGCGCTGAACAACGATATGCCAACCATAAACGGCGATGGTTTTACCAACCGCGATTTTACATTTATTGACAATGTAGTGCAGGCTAATATTAAGGCGCTTTTTCAACCCGGGGTTACACAGCACAATGTATTCAACATAGCCTGCGGCGAGCAAACCAACCTGAACGAGTTGTGGCAATACCTGTCGGACCTGGCAGGCACCTGCACCGCGGCCATTTACGCGCCCGAAAGAACAGGCGATGTAAGGCAAAGCCTTGCATCAATAGAAAAAGCAAGTGTACTGCTGAGATATATGCCTGAAATACAGGTAAAAGAAGGCTTAAAACTAACCTATGAGTGGTATAAAAAAAACGAGAATAGTAAACAATTAGCTTAATGGATATAAGATAGAATGTTAGCGGGTGTATTTAAAAAGGGCAGGGCCAAAAGCTATTCTTATTCCTTTATGGGGAATTTGCTTAGCTCGGTAAGCCAGTGGGTAGTGCTTATGCTGATAGCCAAGTTATATGGTACCACGCAAATGGGCCATTATTCGCTGGCATTAGCGTGGATACTGCCCCTGTATGCTTTTTTTTCGCTGCAGATAAGGAATATTCATGTTGCCGACCAAACGGATACCTACGGCTTTAACCTTTTCTTCCAAATACGGGTTGTTTGTGCGGCGGTTTTCTTTTTAACCACCCTTTTAATAGGCTACTTATTTTACCGCGACATTGTATTGGTGTTCATCATGGGCGGCCTGTTCAAAAGCTTCGAAATGGTCAGCGATGTGATACATGCCGAGTTTCATAAACGTAAACGGATAGCGGTCTACAGCAAAATGCTGATGTTCCGCTCGATGCTGGCCATACTGCTTAATTTGGGTATGTTCCGGTTTATTGCCTCGTTTGAGTTAGCGCTGATCTCGCTGCCATTGGCTTATTTTTGCAGTATGCTGATAGATTTTCGCCTGCTTAAAGGGCTGCAAATACCTGTTAAGTTGGATATAGCTAACCCATTGGTAAAAAAGATAATCGGTACCGGGGTTTTAACGGGGCTTTCATTACTACTGGTTTATATGCTGCCTAATATACCCCGTTTTATACTCGAAAAATTCCGCAGCAGTTTTGAGCTGGGCCTGTTCTCAGGTTATATTTCGCTGGTGATATTCACCCGGATATTTGTGCAGTCGGTAGTGCAAAACAGCCTGCCATATTTGGCGCAGCATTACGATGATAATAACCTGGCCAAATTTTTATCAAAACTAAAAAAGGAAGCCGGGTTGATAACCGTACTGGGTTTATTGCAGTTTTTACTGGTACCGGTTAGCGGCTATATTTTCCCGCTATTGTTTAATAAAGACTTTGCCGGTAACCAAACCTTATTGTGCCTCATTTTTACAGGCTCGCTCTTTTCTTTCCTGGCCTTTGTGTTGAATAACGGCATTAATGCCATGAAAATGTTTAGCATCCAGCTGCCGGTTTATGCCTGCATGGTCGCATTATCTATCGGGATGGCCTGGTTTTTAATTCCAAAATACGGCTTAAATGGCGCGGCTATGTCGGTTGTAGTGGTAAACGTAACGCTGTGCGCCACGTTATTCAGTATTATTATCACCAAGCTCAATCAAAAAGAAAGAATGATCAACCAACTATCTAAACAAGTAGAGATATGGTAAAGATAGTGTCGGCCATATTTGCTGTATTACCGAAAGGCTTGCTGGTTTTTTTGTATGACGCTGTTAAGCCTTTCTCGCAAAAAATGTTTTTGGGCATCCGTTACTGCATCCTTAAAAACCTTTGCGGTGCTGTTGGCGATAAGGTGATCATCGGGGCTAACGTTACTTTTAAAAACTGGGCGGGACTTGTCATCGGCTCAAACGTAAGCATACACGATGGCTGTTATGTGGAAGGGTACGGCGGCATCACTATCGGCCAAAATGTTTCCATAGCCCACCAATGTTCCTTATTAAGTACCAGCCACACCTGGGACAGCATTGATATACCTATCCGCTTAAACCCGGTTAAAAAAGAGCCGTTAAGCATAAAAAGTAACGTGTGGATAGGTTGCGGGGTACGTATTTTAGGTGGGGTTACCATCGGGGGCGACAGTATTGTAGGTGCCGGCAGCGTGGTCACCAAAAGCCTGCCTAAAAATGGCATCTATGTGGGCAGCCCTGCAAAGTTTTTAAAAGCCGTGTACCCGGCAGCCAAAACAGCAAAGGAACCGGAATTTTATAGCATAAATAGTTACAAATGATAAGCTTAACCCCAAAACCGGTTATCGCTGTACTGGTAACATGTGCTATTGACCTGCTCATGCTGCTTGTATTTAACATCCCGCTTAACTGGTATTTGTTGCCCGTTTCGGTTTGCGGTATTTTATCGGGCTACCAAATATTATACCTGTTTAGCGTTACCCGCGAACACGGACTACGGCTGCCGCTGGTATTTTATTTTTACTGCACATTGTGGTTTGGCTGCTATTTTGCACCGCTGCTGCATTTTGCCTTAAACTTTTGGCTCATATTCAATAATTCGCTGGTGCTGCCTAAAAACTGGGAACCTTACGTGTTTATTGTAGGCTTATTAAATGCTATCGGGCTTGCTATATTTATTGTGGCGTACAAATATTTTTACGCGGTTAGTAAACCATACAACCGGGTTTACCTATTATTAAAGCGACTAAAACTTAACTATGTATATGTGCTGGCTTTTATAAGCTTCGCCTTCCAGATATTTATTTACACGAAGCTTGGCGGTATATCTGGCTTTATAGAAACTTACGAAAACAGGGGCGAGGGTGCAGGTTTCGCAGGGTTTGGCCTGTTGTTTATTATTTCAGAGTTTTTCCCTGTCGTACTTATTTTCCTGTTCTACATTAAGGCTTTATACAGCCCCTCATACCGCACCAGGAAAAGTATTTTTCTTTTCCTGCTGATACTTTTTGCAGCCTGCATGTTTTTTGGCGGGTTAAGGGGCAGCCGCAGTAATACCATATTGACCATTTTACACGCCTGCATGCTCATCCATTTCTTTATCCGCAAATTCCCGGTTAAAGAGATGGTGATGGGTACACTGTTGCTGGTAACTTTTATGTACGTGTATAAATTTTACAAGCAGGGTGGATCCGAAGCGATATCAGAATACTCGGAAGGTACGCTGGATGTATCTGAAGCAAAATATGATTTTAACGTGTTTGATATGCTGCTGACAGATTTTGCCCGCGGCGATATACAGCCTTACCTGGTTTATCGTTACCAAAATTCAAAGTACGACCCGAAGATGGGCGAAACGTATGTAGGTGGTTTGCTTCACTTTCTGCCTGCATTTGTTATCGACAAAGAAAGCCTGACCACCAAAAAATCGGCAGCTACCGAATTGCTTTATGGTTACAACGGGCAGTCGATGGGGTTTTATACCACCCGTATATTTGGCCTGCTGGGCGAATATATACTCAATTTTGGCTACTATACCGCATTCCTTATTTACCTGCCGCTGGCGTTTTTTATAGCCAAACTGGATAAGTGGGTGTACTCGCTTAGTGCTACCGACGTACGCAATTTTATAGTGCCGCTGTGGATATTGTTTGTCATATTCCTGTTCAATGCCGACCTGGATAATACCATATTCTTTTTTATGAAGCATATGCTGCTGGTTATTGTAATGCTGAGTTTGGTATCGCATAAGTTTATTATGAAACCCGCCGCACAGGGCGCAGTGTTGGATACTGCTATATGAAAAAATTACTGATACATGCCTGGGGACTTGAAAAGGATGAGAACGGTTATCATATAGCTGCCACCCATTATACCTACCTCACCGAAATAATTAAATATTATAGTGAGATATGCCTGCTTTCGCCGGTAAAAGTTTTAAAACCGGGGGTCAACAGCCAGCTTACACCTATTGCATGCATTGCCGGTATCAGGGTACACGAGTTGCCGTATTCAAATTCGTATATCTCGGCAATAAAGTTTTTCCCGGCCTACCGCCGCGCCTATCAGCAATTGCACACGCAGTTTGACAGGGTCTATGTCAGGTATCCTACACCATTCGGCTGGCTTAGCCGGTATTATTTTAAAGATATCATTATCCATTTTGTGGGCGATCCGGTGGATGCTACACTGGCGAATACCAATTTTAGTCCGCTGAAAAGGCGTGTATTGGTTAACCTGTTCAGGCCAGAAAATCACCTGTTTTTGCAGGCCTGCAAAAAAGCCCGGGTATTTACCAACGGTTATCATATTAAGGAAAGGTTGCATAAAAAGCATATCAATGCACAGGCAGTCATATCATCAACATTGGGTAGCGCTGATATATATTTTGGCGAGGGTAATACACTGGCACCGGATAATGTAAAGCTGCTATATACCGGCTACCTGCGCAAAGCCAAAGGTATTGAAACGCTGATACATGCTTTTGACATGCTGCTAAAGGAATACCCTAAAGCAACATTCACTATTGTGGGCACAGGCGAATTTGAAACTGAATTAAAATCGCTGGTGTATAAACTTAATCGCGGGAATGAAATAACGTTTACCGGGCATATAGACAGCCGCGAACAACTGAACGAACTGTACCGTGCGCACAGCCTGTTTTGTTTTGCCAGCTTATCCGAAGGTTCACCACGGGTAATACTGGAAGCAATGGCTAATGGCATTAATGTACTATCTACACCGGTAGGGGCATTGCCAACCATATTTGAGCATGACAAAAATATTGTTTTTGCAGAAGCCCATAACGCCCGTGATTTTTCAGAGAAAATGTTGTCGCTCATCAACAATACCCGCCATTCGCTCGATATAAAAACCGCGGCTTTTAATAAGGCTAAAGGTTATACCACCGCCAATTTTATTAAAACCATATTCAGTGAAGCATAGGGTATCCATATTGTACTCGTGGCTGGTGCGAATGCTTACCGCATGGCTGCCGGATATGACCGTGTTTATGCGGTTACGCGGCTTTTTATATTCGCTGATGATGGCCGAATGTGGCCGCAATTTCCAGCTGCCATCTACTGTTATACTCAACTC
>JBDSIC010000314.1:0-9343 GCA_039918195.1 Mucilaginibacter sp. | reverse complement strand
AGCACATGCTCCCGGGAAAAAAAAGCCGGGCAATAAAACTTGTTTAACAACCATTTGTTAACTTATAATATAAATAAAACACTACCATGAAAAAACTAACATTAATTATGACAATGGCGCTTGCAGCATCTATGTTCCAGGCGTGTAACAACACCGGCAAAGATTCCGTGGAAACTGCCGACAGCGTAAATGCTGAAATGGACACAACCGACAAAGCAGTTAAAGAAGGCTCATCGGGCATAGCCGAGTACGATGCTAAATTTGCTGTTGATGCCGCTAATGGCGGGATGGCTGAAGTGGCTTTAAGTAAACTGGCCGGTGATAAGGCAACTAATGCTGATGTGAAAAGCTTTGCCGCTATGATGATAAATGATCATACAAAAGCAAACGAAGAGCTGATGGCAATGGCCGGTTCAAAAAACATTATGTTACCTTCCGCCCCCGGTGAAGAACAACAAAAAACGGCTGCCGACCTTGGCGCCAAAACAGGGGTTGATTTCGACAAAGATTACGTTGATATCATGGTTAAAGATCATGACAAAACGGTAGATATGTTTGAAGATGCCGCTAAAAATGCCGTTGATCCGGACCTTAAAGCGTTTGTAAATAAAACATTGCCGGCATTAAAAGCCCACCAGGCACATGCACATGCTTTGCAGGATAAAATGAAATAGGGATTAGTTGATTAGAGATCAGAGGCCAGTGATTAGTAAGAATATCTTACCAATCACTGGCTTTTATTTTGTTTAGCTGATGCTAATTCTTCCCCCTTATCACTAATCTCAAGTCTCTTATCTCTAATCACTAAAAAAACGTATAATTGCACTATGTCAGCACCTATTGTAGCCGGTTTAATGGCTTTCGGAATGTCGGGCAGGGTGTTCCATGCCCCTTTTTTATCAACCAGCCCCGATTTTAAATTAAAGGCGGTTGTTGAACGCAACCAAAAAAAAGCGCACGAGATTTATCCAGATATTCTCAGCTATAGTTCCATTGATGAATTACTACATGATGATGAGATAGAACTCATCGTAGTAAATACCCCCAGCTACACGCATTTCGATTATGCCAAACAGGCATTAAACGCCGGCAAACATGTGCTGCTGGAAAAACCTGCTGCTGCCAAAAGCGATGAGGCGAACGAGTTGTTTGAATTGGCGCAAAAGCTCGGTCTTAAGTTGATGATCTATCAAAACCGCAGGTGGGACAGTGGTTTCCTGTCGGTTAAAGAGGTGGTTGAAAGCGGCAGGATAGGCGACCTTATAGAAGTACATTTCCGTTTCGATCGCTATAAGGCGGCGATAGGGCCTAAACTGTTTAAAGAAACCGGCGGCTTTGCCGCCAACGGCGTGGCTTACGATTTGGGCCCGCACCTGATAGATAACGCCATAGCGCTGTTTGGACAACCCATTAGTTTTCATAAAACATTGGGCGAATACCGCGAAAACTCGCAGGTTACCGATTATTTTCACCTGCACATGGTTTATCCGCATGGGTTAAACGTATACTTAACGGCAGGGCTGCTTATTGCCGAAGCTTTGCCGGCGTTTGTTTTACACGGTAAATTGGGCAGTTTTATAAAAAACCGTACCGATGTGCAGGAAGATCAGCTGATAGGGGGCATGATGCCTACCAACCCGGCTTACGGGCTTGAACCTGAAAATAGCGAAGGTAAACTGGTAACATTTGATGAGAACGGGCAAAAAGTAATAGAGTGGCTTCCTTCAAAAAAAGGGGACTACAGCAAATTATTCAAAGCGGTTTATCATACCATCCGGGAAAATGCGTTATTCCCTGTAGCAGAAGAACATATTATATGGCAGCTGGAAATGCTTGAGGCTTAACATTAAAAACTATATGAAGAAAATTACGTGTTTATTGGCTGTTGTGGCGATAATGGGATGTTCTCAGGCAAAAAATAATGGAAACACTGAAAATGTAATAACCTCCGGAGCAGACAGCGCCGCGCAAAAATCTCAGTCACAGCAAAATATTCAGAATATACCCCCTTTCAGGATACTAACCACCGACAGCGTATATGTGACACAAACCATCCTGAAGAAAAATAAACCGGTAATGTTTATTTATTTTTCGCCGGATTGCACCCACTGTACTAAGTTTTTAGATGAGCTAAAGCCGCATTTAAAAGAGTTGTCAAAATTCCAGATAGTGATGGTAACATGGATAAAATATGCCGCGGTAAAGCCTTTTTATGATAAAATGGGTTACTCGGCCTATAAAAATATTACCATGGGCACCGAGGGCGACGACCTGCTGGTGCAGCAATATTTTCAAATAAAAGATACGCCCTATGTGGCCATTTACAACCAAAGCGGCAAACTGGTGAAAACTTTTGATAAACCGGAAAAAGTAGATGAGTTGTTAGCAACAGCTAAAAAAGCTTAAATTTTATTGTTGTTGCTGTTGCTGCTGCTGTATCATTTCCATATAGCGCTGGTAGCTGTTTTTTGAGAACTCAGTAACTTGGTCAGCTATAGGTACTTCAATTACCTGGTGCGTGTTGAGTAGGGCATTCTCTTCATCAACAGATACTGCCACCACTAATTTGTGCATGGATGAGCCTTTATAAACACCCTTCACCGGTGAGCAATCCGAAAAATTACGGCCCACGGCCAACCGCACATGTGTTTCGTTAGCGATACAGTTATTAGTTGGGTCGATACCCAGCCAGCCATAATCGGGGATATAGGCCTCGGCCCAGGCATGGGTAGCGCCTTCGCCGCGCATACCGTTGCTGTTGGTGCAAATATACCCGCTAACATAACGTGCCGGGATGTGTACTATGCGCAGCATCTCGGTAAGTATATGGGCAAAATCCTGGCAAACGCCGGCCTTTATCTTCCATATCTCATCAAGCGTAGTATCAACAGTGGTCACGCCTTTTATATATTCAAAATTATCAAATACATACTGGCAAAAGCGTAAAACTATCTGGTAGGGGGTATCATCTTTTTTGCGTTCGCTCTCCACCACTGCCTGTAATTCGGGTAGTCCCTCAAAATATTCCTGGCGTAAAAAATCAATGTAAGGCACCATAAACTGCAGGCGCTTCAGGTCTTCCCACTGGTGCGAGGGGAAAATATCATTTACGGGCAGCACACGGTGTTTGGTATTCACCACCATTTTCGAGTTGATGATAAGCATATTGTGCGGGTCGCTGTAAGTAAAGCTGCCCACCTGGTTGCCAAAATAATCGGTATGCGTATCAACAATGGGGTTACCGGTAATATGCACTTCGTGCTGTACTACTTCCTGGTACTCGTCGTTCAGCGGGTATAATATTATTTGGTTTGCGCTGTCGCGTACCGGGCTTTCGTAAATGTATTTGGTAATATGTTGTATCTCAAATTCGGGCATGGTATTTTTTATTAATGCTGATGATAATTAAGAATTGGCAAAGTAGTATTCATTCAACGCGTTGCCTATTCCGTATAACTCGCTTTTTATCTGGGTTAAAAACAGGTGCAGCCCTTCCTGCCGTATACTACGTACCGAACTGTATTTGATGCGGCTTTGCAGCCTGCCTATTTGGAATGACATTTCCCGGTAATTTTCCAGGTTATTATCGTTCTTCAGCCTGTCAAAATACCGCTGTATGTTATTTACCGAATAGATAACCGAGCGTGGAAAATCATTGTTCAGTACCACCTGTTCCAATACGTTCTCGGCCTCAAAACCCTCGCGGTAGGTTTTTAAATAAAGCTCGTAGCCGCCTAATGATAACAGCAGGTGTTTCCAGTAAGTAGTATCTGTTAACAGATCGGGATTGTCACTCAACGAGTCGAATTTCATATCCAGAATATCTACCGATTGTATGGCACGCTCAAGGTACTTGCCGATATTCATAAAACTCCGGCCTTCGCCGCGTTCCATAGTTATCTCAACGGTGCCATAGTATAGCATAACTTGTTTTATCAGCACGTCAAGCACCCCGATGGGGTCTTCGCGCTGCAGGGCCTTGTCAAGCTTGTTGTCTTTTACGGCATGGTAATATTCGTTAAGGCACTGCCAAAGGTCTTTGGTAATGTGTTCCTGCACACTGCGGGCATTTTCGCGGGCAAGTGTAATAATGTTGAGGATGGAGTTGGAGTTGGTTTTGCCGGTAACCATATATTTTAATACGGCGCGGCTGTCGTTTTCCAGCTTTTGCGATTCCTCGTCATCCAAACCGGCGAATATCCGTATCACAGGTTCCCACGTAAACTCCTGGATGGTATCCTGCGATGAGGCATAATTAATTTTGAGCATACGTAAAATACCGTCGCTACGCTCAATGTACCTGCTTAACCAATAAAAACTTGATGCTACCCTGCTTAACATATAGTACCCCCTAACCCCCTGAAGGGGGAACAATTAAGGCTTATCTGATTTATATTTTTGTTCATTTTTTTAGTTTACTCCCCATTAAGAGGCCGGGGGCTTTACGAAAGCACCCACGTATCCTTGCTGCCGCCTCCCTGCGAGCTGTTTACTACCAGCGAGCCTTCTTTAAGGGCTACTCTTGTTAAACCACCCGGTACTATCTCAATACCATCGGGCCCGAAAAGGGCGTAGGGCCGCAGGTCTATACGCCTTGGCTGTAACTCGCCCTGCATATAACATGGCGCCGCTGACAGGTTAATAGTTGGCTGGGCGATAAAATCGCGCGGATTTTTTAATATTTCCAGTTTATATTCTTCTATTTCCTCTTCGGTTGCAGCATGGCCCATTAACATACCGTACCCGCCGCTGCCATTAGTACGCTTAACTACCATGGTGTTTATATTCTCAAAAACGAAGTCCCGTTGATCAGGGTTACCTAACTGGTGGGTGGGTACATTTTTAAGTATCGGCTCTTCGTTCAGGTAATATTTTATCATTTGAGGCACGTAAGCGTATACTGCCTTGTCATCGGCAACGCCGTTGCCAATGGCATTTACAATGGCCACATTGCCTTTACGGTAAGCCCCCATAATGCCGGCAACACCCAACATGCTTGATGGGTTGAATACAAGTGGGTCTAAATAATCATCATCAACCCGGCGGTATATTACATCAACCTGTTGTAAACCTGTCGTGGTTTTCATGTATACCTTATGGTTGTTCACCACCAAATCGCGCCCTTCCACCAGTTCGACACCCATTAGGCGGGCCAGCGTGGTATGCTCAAAGTAAGCCGAGTTATAAATGCCCGGGCTTAACAGCACTATGGTAGGGTTATGTATTTGCCGCGGCGATAGCGCCAGCAGATTTTTATATAATATGGTAGGATACTCGGTAACGCTGCGAACGCCGCATTGCGGCAGCAGGTCGGGGAACAGGCGTTTGGTTATCTCGCGGTTCTCTAACATATAGCTTACACCCGATGGAGTGCGCAGGTTATCTTCCAGCACATAAAATGTACCGTCAAAATCCCGTATCAGGTCGATGCCCGAAATATGTACATATATATCATGGGGTACGCTTAGGTTATACATTTCGCGTAAAAAGTGCGGGCACGAATAAATAATGTCAATCGGTATCAATCCATCCTTAATAATGAACTGGTTGCTATAAACATCCTTTAAAAAATGGTTAAGAGCCATTAAACGCTGTTTGATACCTTTTTCAACAAACGCCCATTCATCCGCGGTAATAATGCGGGGGATAATATCAAACGGAAATATCTTCTCGATGCCCTCGCCGCTGTTGTAAACAGTGAAGGTAATACCCTGGCTCATGAACAATCTTTTGGCCAATTCTTCCTTTTTATTCAAGTCATCAGCCGATTCGCGCGAAATATATTCGATAACCTTACGATAATGATCGCGAACGGCGCTGTTTTCGCCATACATTTCGTCCCAAACGCCGTTTATAGGGTTGTATTTATTAAAATAAGCCGATTCCTGCATAAATAATTCTTCCTGGTACTGTTATTTTAAACCTACTTATTTATAATGACCGTAATTTATGAAGTTATTTAATAAAAAAACAATATAAATTGAAATTTTTATAATTTTCTTCAATTAATTGCACAAATTTTTCATTATTGGTAGATTTTAAATTGGGATTTTATAATTATAAAATAGCTGCGAGGGTCAAATTGTTTGGGTTTACAGCAAATAAAAAGGCTTAAAAGGCCCAGTAAGTACTCTCCGAGAAGCTCTGCAAGGGCACGAGTTTACTCATCCCGGCGACACCGCGCTGGCCGACCCTCTCCGCTTCGCAAAGAGGGTGAGGAAAGAATAAAAAAAATAAAAATCCCCTCTCTGTAAAGTAGAGATTGGTGACACGCGTAGCGAAGTCGGGGTGAGTAAAAGTGGTGCGGTGCAGGGAGGTGCACCACCCGCACCACCCGCACCACCCCGCACCACCGGGAAAGACGGATTTATGCGACGCACAGGCGGAAAACAAAAAAAGCCGCCTTATATTTCTATAAAGCGGCTTTTTTGTTAATAGCTTTTACCGGTTACTCTGCAATATCATTTGCATGTGCTTCCCTGAATATTTTCGCGCTGAAGAAATCATTGTTCATACGCGCGATGTTGGTCAGTGTAATCTCTTTAGGGCATTCGGCTTCGCAGGCACCGGTGTTGGTACAGTTACCAAAACCTTCTTCGTCCATTTGCGCTACCATTGATTGTACACGGCTGTAACGCTCGGGCTGACCCTGTGGCAGCATACCCAATTGTGATATTTTAGCCGATACGAACAGCATGGCCGAAGCATTTTTACATGCCGCAACGCAAGCGCCGCAACCTATACAGGTGGCAGAGTTAAAAGCCTCATCGGCAATAACTTTAGGGATAGGCATCACGTTGGCATCAGGTACGCCGCCGGTATTTACCGAAACGTAACCACCGGCCTGTTGTATACGGTCAAATGCCGAACGGTCAACCGCCAGATCCTTCACTACCGGGAAAGCGGCAGCACGCCACGGCTCAATAGTAATTGTTTGCCCGTCATGAAACGAACGCATGTGCAGCTGGCAGGTAGTGATGGCGCGTTTTGGCCCGTGTGGCCGGCCATTGATGTATAGTGAGCACATCCCGCAAATACCTTCGCGGCAATCATGATCAAAATATATCGGCTCGTCACCATTCAGGGTAAGGCTTTCGTTCACCACATCCAGCATTTCCAGGAATGACATATCCGGGGAAATGTGTTCTGCTTTATATGTCACAAACTGACCCGCAGTTTGAGAATTTTTTTGGCGCCATACTTTCAGCGTCAGGTTCATATTTCCGTTACTCATTTTTGTTGAATTAGAGACAAGAATCAAGAATCAAGAGTCAAGATATTGACTCTTGATTCTTGATCTCTCTTTTACTTATAATTCCTCTGTGCTAACTTAACGTTCTCAAATATCAGTTCTTCTTTGTGCAGTTCTTCGGGCTGGTTCTCGCCTTTAAATTCCCAGGCTGCAACAAATGCAAAGTTTTCGTCATCACGCAATGCTTCGCCTTCTTCTGTTTGCGACTCCAGGCGGAAGTGGCCACCACATGATTCACGGCGCATCAGCGCATCGTCTATCATCAGTTCGCCCAGCTCGATGAAGTCTGCAACGCGGCCCGCCCTTTCAAGCGCGGCATTCATTTCCTCATTCTCACCACTAACAATGGCGTTTTGCCAAAAATCAGCTTTTAGTGCTTGTATCAATCCTTTGGCTTTGGTAAGGCCTTCTTCCGTACGTGCCATTCCGCAATATTCCCAAATAATATGGCCAAGGTCGCGGTGGTATTCGTTAACTGTTTTGGTGCCTTTAAGGGCCAATAATTTATTTACGTAGTTAATTACATCCTGTTTAGTTTGCTCAAATGCCGGGTGCGTTGTGTCAACCGGTTTTGGGCCTGTTGTTGCCAGGTAATCCCCCAAAGTATACGGGATCACAAAGTAGCCGTCAGACAAGCCTTGCATTAATGCCGATGCGCCTAAGCGGTTAGCGCCGTGGTCGCTAAAGTTACACTCGCCCAAAGCATATAAACCGGGGATATTGGTGCTCAGGTTATAATCAACCCAAAGGCCACCCATGGTATAGTGTACAGCAGGGTAAATACGCATGGGTTGTTTGTACGGGTTCTCGTCGGTTATCTGGATGTACATATCAAACAGGTTACCGTATTTGGCACGCACAGTGTCTTCGCCCAGACGTTTTATTGCGTCGGCAAAATCAAGGAACACGGCGAAGCCCGAGCCGCCCACGCCTTTGCCATCGTCAACCATTTCTTTAGCGTTGCGTGAAGCCACGTCGCGCGGAACAAGGTTACCGAATGCAGGATATTTTCTTTCCAGGAAGTAGTCGCGGTCGTCTTCGGCAACCTGGTCGGCAGTAATTTCTTTTTTGCGGAGCTTTTCAGCTACTTCAACTGTTTTTGGTGCCCAGATACGGCCGTCGTTACGCAGCGATTCCGACATCAGCGTCAGTTTCGACTGGTGGTCGCCGGTTACCGGTATACAGGTTGGGTGTATCTGCGTATAGCAGGGGTTGCTGAAGTAAGCACCACGCTTGTGCGCGCGCCAGGCAGCAGTAACGTTTGAGCCAATGGCATTGGTTGACAGGTAGAACACATTGCTGTAGCCGCCTGTACATAACAACACTGCATGGCCTGCGTGTGTATCTATATCGCCGGTTTTTAGGTTACGGGTAACAATACCTTTGGCATGGCCGTCAATTTTTACCACATCCAGCATTTCGTGGCGGGTATACATTTTAACCTTGCCCTTGTGTATCTGGCGGTTTAATGCCGAGTAAGCGCCTAACAATAGTTGTTGTCCGGTTTGGCCGCGTGCGTAAAACGTACGCGATACCTGCGCGCCACCAAATGAACGGTTATCCAGCAGGCCGCCGTATTCGCGGGCAAAAGGAACGCCTTGTGCCACACATTGGTCGATAATATTAGTTGACACCTCGGCCAAACGGTAAACGTTGGCTTCGCGGGCGCGGTAATCACCGCCTTTAATGGTATCATAAAACAAACGGTAAACACTGTCGCCGTCGTTTTGGTAGTTTTTTGCTGCGTTTATACCACCCTGTGCCGCAATAGAATGCGCGCGGCGTGGGCTATCCTGGAAACAGAACGCTTTAACGTTGTATCCCAGTTCGGCCAGTGTAGCTGCCGCTGAAGCGCCTGCAAGCCCCGTACCTACGATGATGATATCGAATTTACGCTTGTTGGCAGGGTTAACCAGCTTAAGGTTAAACTTATGCTTGCTCCATTTTTCGGCCAGCGGGCCCTGGGGGATATTAGCATTGAAACTCATATGTGTAATCTCTAAATTCTGATCTCTAAATTCTAAAACTCAAAACGCTGCGTTACCTATCTTGTAAAAAAATAAATAACCGGCATTGATGCAAAAAGTACCG
>JBDSIC010000313.1:0-4835 GCA_039918195.1 Mucilaginibacter sp. | reverse complement strand
TGTTAAAGATTCTCATTTTTATAATTGCTGAACTTTTGTTCATATGCCTTATTGACGATAGAAATATCAAAACGTTTAAACCATAATTACTAATAAACAGTTATATAACTTAAAGGTTACAATTGCTTCACTAAATCCGGCTTTTTATCGGTTATCTTAGCTATCTATGAGTACAGTAAACATCCCCCGGCTCGATCTTAACGACTATATAAACGGCACGGCCCAACAACGCAAACAATTCTCAAACGATATTGGCCATGCTTTTAATGAAACCGGCTTTGTTACCGTTACCAACCACGGCTTAAGCAAACAACTCATCAGCCGCTTGTACAACACGGTGAAAGCCCTTTTTGCATTGCCCGGCGAAGTTAAAAACAAATACGAGATACCCGGCATGGCCGGTCAGCGGGGTTATACCGGTAAAGAAAAAGAAACCGCCAAGGGCTTTACCAAACCCGACCTGAAGGAGTTTTGGCAGATAGGCCAAACCGTTGAGGACGGCGACCCGGTAAAAGAAGGCTATCCGGATAACATACAGGTTGAGGAACTACCCGAATTTAACGAAGTAACCCTGGAGGTTTATAAAAAGCTGGAAGCCGTGGGCACGCACCTGTTAAGAGCCATAGCCGTGTATTTGGGCTTGCCCGAAAACTATTTTGATGATAAGGTGCATAACGGCAACTCGATATTGCGGACACTGCATTATTTCCCGATAACTAACCCCGATGCGTTGGATGACGATGCCGTACGCGCGGGTGCCCACGAGGACATTAATTTGATAACCCTGCTTATTGGCGCCAGTGCCGACGGGCTTGAACTGCTCACCCGCGATAACGGGTGGTTCCCGGTAAAGGCGCATGGCGAGGATTTGGTGGTTAACGTAGGCGATATGCTGCAACGCCTTACTAACAACAAACTAAAATCGACCACGCACCGGGTAGTGAACCCGCCAATAGAACTGATGAAAAATTCGCGCTACTCGGTACCGTTCTTCCTGCACCCAAAAACAGGTATGGACCTCACCTGCCTTGAGTTATGCATTGATGAAAAGCATCCAAAAGCATACGATGATATAACTGCGGGTGAGTATTTAGATGAGCGGTTGCGGGAGATTGGATTAAAGGCTTGATCGTCGGTGAAAATAATTTAGTTTTCCCAATAATTATTCCTCGAATTATAATCGGGCAATACCTTATCCGGGTCATAAGTAACTGATTCTATTTTTTCGGTTGACGGATGCCTGTAAATAAAGGTGGAGTTACGTTGCCATATTTCTACGGGCAGCGTTACACGGTCGGTTTTGCCGCTTTTTAGTTTGATATCCAGTATCACCGGCATCGCCATTTTTTCAAGGTTATCCAGGGTGATCAGCGCGCCTTTTTCCGGGTTGCTATCAACATATTTTACCTCGCGTACAGCAACATCAAGCCGCCAGTTGTTAATGAACCAGCCGCGCCAAAACCATTGCAGGCTTTCGCCGCCGGCATTTTCCATCGTGTGGAAAAAGTCATCGGGTGTGGGGTGCTTAAAGGCCCAGCGGTTAATATAGGTTTTAAAGGCAAAATCAAAACGCTCCTTGCCCAATATTTGGTCGCGCAGCAAAACAAGCCCTATGCTGGGCTTAAAATACAGCAAGGTACCGGTATTTACCTCCCGTAGATTGTCCGGCGAACTTAACACGGTTTCCAGGTCGGGGCGGGTCATCGTTTCGCCGTTGCGGTGCATGTCAACCGGGCGCCTGGGTTTATATTCGCCGTTGTTAAACTCATCGGTAGATAATAAATTAATAAAGGTATTGAAGCCTTCATCCATCCAGCCATATAAACGTTCGTTCGAGCCTACTATCATCGGGAACCAGGTATGGCCAAACTCATGGTCGTGCACGCCCCACAAGGCGGCTTTACGCGCCCTGTAGCCACAAAACACTATGCCGGGGTATTCCATACCGCCAACAACACCTGCTACCGCAGTGGCTGCCGGGTAAGGGTACTCAAACCACTTGGCCGAATTATATTCAATCGATTTTTTTACATATTCAGTTGACCGGCCCCAGCTGTCATTCCCGTCACTTTCATCGGGATAGGCTGATATGGCCATACACTTTTTACCGCTGGGCAGGTTAATTTTAGCTGCGTCGACAATAAATGCTGCCGAAGATGCCCATACGGCATCGCGGGCGTTTGTTACTTTAAATTTCCAGGTCAGCTCTTTTTTGCCTGCAGGGCGCGATGCCGCGCTGGTAACTTCTTTTGATGAACGGATGATCACTGTTTGTTCGCTTTGCGCGGCTTTTTCCCAGCGCTTTTGCTGCTCGGCGGTATACACTTCTGCCGGGTTAAGCAACTCGCCCGAGGCTACTACGATATGATTGGCTGGCGCGGTGATGTTCAGCTCAAAATCGCCATACTCCAGGTAAAACTCGCCCGGGCCGGTATAGGGCGATACATTCCAACCGGTTACATCATCAAATACGCACATGCGCGGGTACCATTGCCCAATGGTAAATATCTTGCCATTCTTGGTTTTTAACACCCCGGTACGGTCCGAACCATAATCAGGGCTTACAAATGAAAAATCTATTTTTAATTTTATTTGCCCGCCTTTTGCAGTGATCTCTGCGGGCAGGAATACCTGCATACGGGTATCGGTTATCAAGTACTTCAGTTCGGCATCACTGCCCACCAGTTTTACCGACTTTATTTTATGCCCGGCATCAAACACCTGCCCCCGGCCGCCATTACGGCTGCCCGCAATGGGCACTATGGCTGAACCACGTGAATCCTGGCGAAACAGGTTTTGATCAAGCTGTAGCCATAAAAAACCTAATTTTTGAGGACTATTATTGGTATAAGTTAAAATTTCGGAAGCGGTAATTTCGTTGGTTTGATCGTTCAAGCCGGCATTTATTTGGTAATCGGCACGGTTTTGCCAGTATTGCGGGCCGGGTTCGCCGCTTGCGGCGCGGTATTCGTTGCCATTTTTGGTATAGAAGTTTGGCCCAAAGGCGTCGTGGTAATCGTATTTGCTATCGAGAGGGGAAGTTGGCGTTACAGGCTGCAATTGCTGTGCAAAGCCGGTGTTACCAACCAAAAAAGCCAGTACTACACCAGCCGTAAATCTAAAGGTCATGTTAATAATTTTGAATTCGAGCGCAAGTATACTATAAATCATCTAATTGCAACACGCTTGTAAGGTTATTGTTGCGTTGTGGCGCATAAAATCCCCCCGGCAGGGTTAGAACAGCTACTCAATTACTACTGTCCGGTTATTGTATACAAACACACGGTCTTCAAACACCAGCTTGAGCGCTTTAGCCAGTACTGATGTTTCTACTTCCATGCCCGCTTTCATCATATCAACCGCTGTGTAAGCATGGTTAACAGGCACTATTTGCTGCGCGATGATAGGCCCTTCGTCCAACTCGTCGGACACGAAATGCGCAGTGGCCCCAATTAGCTTTACGCCACGCTCAAAGGCCTGGCGGTATGGGTTGGCACCCACAAAGGCCGGTAAAAACGAATGGTGTATATTGATAATACGCATCGGGAAATCCTTATTAAAACCGGCCGATAGTATCCGCATAAATTTAGCCAATACCACGTAATGCGGCTGGTGCTGTTTTACCAGTTCTGTTATCTGATGTTCGGCTTCTTCCTTGGTTTTATCATCGTACGATACATAGTGAAATGGTATATCAAAACGGCGGCATACATCCGCTAAAATATTGTGGTTACCTATCACACACTGCACCTCGGCACTTAATGTGCCAAAGTAGTTGCGCACCAGTATATCGGCCAGGCAATGGTATTCGCGGGTAACCAGCACCACTATTTTTTTATTGGGATGCGGGTTTATTTTTATCACTGCCGCAGGCGGCAGTATGGCCTGCAGCTCGTGGTACAATTCGGGACTGGCTTCATCGCCATCCACTTCCAAACGCATAAAAAACAGGTTTTCAGCCACGTCAACATGCTCGCCCAGCGAAATAATATTGTAGCGGTGTTTAGCCATTAAGGCCGATATGGCTGCCACAAGCCCAACTTGGTCGCGGCATTGAATAACGATGATCATGTTTTGGAATAAATATTACCAAAGGTATAAAATGGCGCGAAAGTTTTGCCTGCGCAACTAATTTTAGGTCATGCTATTCAGGCACTAATGAGCTTGATTTAAATTTCTGGCAAAAGTATAATGATATTAGCGCTCTTTATTTTGCATATTTGATTAAATGATAAAGAACGCTTGTTTCATATTTGTTACATCAATGGCTTGCCTGCCTGTTTACGGGCAGCAATACAAAACGGCTGATATCATTAAAAAAGCTGATAGTTTGATGATAGCTGTAGTGGGCGATAGTATTTTTCATAAATGTTATAAGTATGATCCACAATCATATTATGAATACATTACATCTTCGGGGAAAATAAACTACAAAGAATTGATATCCGCGAAACAAACCAAAAGAGATTTTTTGAAGGCCGGTGTTCGCTATACTTTTTGTCTTGATGAATATAATAAACCCTGTACAAATGCATCTGTCAATTTTGATAATATGCTTAATTTAATAAGCCCAATCGATATTGCATATGTTCCTGAGTATCTATTAAATAGTAAGGATTGCGATATTTTATCAAGACTAAAAGCCTTGGATATAGGTTTACGACTATTAAATAAACCAGGTATCAGAGCTATAATGCCTGATTTAGAATATGATTATCAATATAAAACTTATGTATGGAAAATCTCAAACGTTCGCTATGAATATCAAAATTGGTATTTTAAGGATAAAACTAATGGCTTAGCTGAAGTCCTGATTCTTAATGCATATACCGGTA
>JBDSIC010000312.1:0-4411 GCA_039918195.1 Mucilaginibacter sp. | reverse complement strand
TGCCGGCGGCGCGCTTACCGGTAAATATTTAAAAGGGGACCATGGCCGTATAAAGCCCGAAAGCAACCGTCTAAACGATAACAGCGTGCGTATAACCAAAGTGGTGGTTGACATAGCGGATGAACTGGGTGTTTCGCCGGCACATGTAGCCTTGCAGTGGACACGCCAGCAGGGCTTTTCGTCTATACCTATTGTGGGTGCAACAAAACTTAGCCAGTTGCAAGATAATTTGAAAGCCGTTGAAGTAATATTAACTGACGGGCAGTTACAAAGATTAGATGAGGTAAGCGCCATACCACTGGGTTTCCCCGGCGACTTTTTTAAGGAGGATGCTGTAAAGGTCAATTTATTTGGTGGATTTTACGACAAAGTTGAGAAGCGCAAAAGTTAAGCGAATACACATTTCTTTTAACGCTAACACAACTTGTATATATAGCGTATATTTTTTTTTAGAAGTGTAGCTAAACCATTAAGCAGTTAAAAGAATTTCTACAAATGATAATTAAAAAAATTAATTTCCTCTATTGCAATAGATTAAATTGTTTTAATTACGTTTGTATAATTATATCGTATTTTCATGCGTTATAATGCTATGTAAGTTAATTTCTTACATATGTGATAAGGTTTAGGTTGAGAGTCCCCAGCAGCGAGTGCAAGGGGACTCTTATTTTTTTGTATACTTGGGTGCCGCTTATTTATACAAATGACTGAACTAAAACAAAAGCTATACAATGCCTGCCTTAACTATGTGCAAACGCGCATAAACAATACCCAGCAAGCTATAGCATCAGCCCGGCAAGCCGGTAAGGATGATACCAAAAGCAGCGCAGGTGATAAGTATGAAACCGGCCGCGAAATGGCACAGCAGGAAGAAAACCGCAGCATGGCGCAACTGACCGAGGCCAACAAACTTAAGGTGGCGTTAAATTATATCAATACATCGCATACATCAGCCATTGCCGATACAGGCAGCGTAATATTAACCAGCAAAGGCAATTTTTATCTTTCCATCAGCGCGGGTGCGCTAACCGTTGATGACAAGGTATACTTCGCGGTATCCCCGGCATCGCCCATAGGGCTAAAATTAAAAGGAGTACAAAAAGGCGATGGGTTTTTGCTGAATGGCGAAACGTATAAGGTAGAAGAAGTGGCTTAAGCTATGGGTAAATATACCAGCGCCTCGGTGCCTTTACCGGGTTTGCTGTTAATTTCGAGTTTGCCTTTGTTTGCCTCAATAAATTGCTTGATCAGTAACAATCCTATACCTGCCCCTACTTCCTTATTGGTGCCATAACCGCTTATCTCTTTACCTACTACCTTAAATAGTTTTTCCATTTTTTCCGCAGCGATACCTATCCCGTCATCTTTTATACTGATCACCAGGAAGTCGTTGGCTTTAGTATAATTGATAACTACATTTCCGCCATCGCCTGTAAATTTGACGGCATTACCAACGAGGTTTTGTATAATTATTTTAAAATGGTCCATATCGGCAAAGGCCATCTTTTCACCATCGTGGGTATGTACCAGGGTTATATTTTTACTGGCTGCCATCGAAGCATATACAGGCAGTATGTCTTCAATTAGTTCAGCAGCATCAATTTTAACCGCTTTGCTTTTTAAGCCATCCTGCTGGCTGTTTGCCCACAGCAGCAAATTATTTACCATGCCTGTAACGCTTACCAACTGTTCGTGAAACTTATCCAGTATCATTTCCTGTTCGTCTTTATCCAGGTCGCCGGAGCGTATCAGGTCCATAGTTTGCAGTACAGACGAGAACGGACTGCGCAAATCGTGACTGATCACTGAAAATAACTGGTTTTTTGTTTGGTTAAGCTGGTCAAGTTTTTCATTCTGTTTGGATATCTCTTCCTTTTGCAGTGCTATCGACTTGTTCCTTCTTTCGAGTTTTTTATTGAGCGATGTTTTATGGATGTTGCTGCGGCTTATTATTATTGCGAAGATGCTTATAAACACAGCAAGCAGGCCGATCCCGATTATAAGCAGGCGGTTAAAATCCATTTTCTGCGTATGTATCTCGTTTTCCTTTTCAAGCCTTAAATTGTCTGATCGCTGTTGTTTAAGCTGCAGGTAATTGATCTTCTTTTGTTTAGTATCATTTAAAAGGCTGTCGGTATACTTATTCATTAACATGCTGTAATGGTACGCCTGCTTGTAATTACCCAGCGTGGCATAGCTTTGAGTAAGTATTTTTAACGCCCGTGCCGCATCCCACATACTATTTACTGCCAGGGCTAAGTCAACACTTTTTTCGGCATTTACCACAGCTTTATCATAATTGCCCAGCGCGTAATAGGTTTGTGCAATCCCTGATAAAGCAAAGGCGTTTTCCCAATTATCCTGGTAGCCGGATGATAGTACCAGTTGGTAATGCACCAGTGCCTGTTTATAATCCTTAACATGGAAGTATGTTTCGCCTTTCCGGTTAAACGTCATCGAAATAATATGCTCATCGCCTGCGCTTTTGCCGACGCTAAAGGCTTTTTCCAGGTATATAAAAGCCTTTTTTGGCTGTTTTAATTCATCATAGCATAAACCTATATCGAAATACATACGGGCCATTTTGCCCTTGTTTTTTAGCTGGGTATAAACCTTAAGCGCCTTTGTAAATTCTATAAGGGCATCATCCAGTTCATCCTGTGCTAAAAATATGAGGCCGCGCAGCTGGTAAACATTGGCAATGCCCGGCCGGTAATTTATCCTCTGACTTATAGTCATCAGCTGCGAAGCTGCTTCCAGCGATGGGAAGTACGCCCCTTTAATATAATTGGCCGTCCCTATCAAAAAAAATGCGTTAGCCTGCCCTATGGCATGGTGGTTACGGTAGGCTAATTGCAGCGCCTGTTTTGCAAAATAAAGCGCGCTGTCGGCGTTGTTATACCGGTAGTGTTCGGCTAAGTGGTTAAGTAAAGTAATATTGGAAGTGTCTGCAGCATAGCCGGCTTTGGTTTTTGCCTGCTCCCATTGCCTTAATAAGCTGTTATCGGGCTTATAGCCAAGCATTATACAGGGCAACATAGCAAAAAGTAATTTCGCCAGTATGTTTTTCAGCATTATACAGTTACAGGGTTATTTAGTGGTGAATTTATAAATTTAATTCAACACTAAATAACCCTGTTAATTATTACAAATAAATTTTGCTGTATATGCAAAACCCTGCATATGTAGCGCTTATACAAAATAAGCCAATAGCCGTTATTTCGTATAGGCTACATTCACGGTAGTAACGTCGTAATGTGTGGTATCAGCATCCGGCTGGTAACGGGTCAAAAACTTTATAGGCTCCTGTTTACCTACTATCGAAGCCAGCTTACTGGTGGCTTCTTCACTGGTTTGATAGGCCTTGTGGAATTTAAATACACGGTTAAATTTTACATTAACCACTTTAACCCCTGCAATAATGGTATCAGTTTCTGTATGTTGCATTTGCTTTAAATTATCAGGTGTCCAGTTTTCGGCTATCGCGCCCCAGGCCAGTTCGCTTGTAAAGTTAAAATCAGCAAATTGGGTATTTGAAAAATCTTCTTTAAATACAATATACCAGGCACTCTTGTAACGGTCGGCATCTATTAAAAGCTCTGCTTTTTCGTTATATAACAAATTAAGTTGGTTGCCGTCAACACTGGCCACAACACTTTGTTGCTGCGGGTTGTAGGTTATAGGTGTAGTTTTTAGCGTTATTAGTAGTTTTTTATCTTCGGACGATACCGGTTTTGTTGTAGATGTTGAACCGTTGGGGTACTTCGGATCATCCATCATTTTTTTACAGCCTGTTAAAACTGATAGCAGCATTGCGCTGTATATAATTCTCTTCATACACCGCATTAACCAACTATGCCGCCACAAACCTGTTATAACAACTATAGGGTGTGCAATAAATTTTTGACATTATTCATTCTCTTGGTTTGTTTAAAATACAGGTGCTGATAAGGTGTCGTTTCACGAAATAATATTCTTTAGGGTGTAACTTTTATGTAATTTATAAAGTTCAAGTAAAATCTATTTATGGTATTTATAGTTAATTTTATTAATTATAAATATTTTTTCAATGAGTTATTTTTCCTTTATCGCATTAAATGGATGTTATTTAACATAGTGTTTACTGTACACTATTGTATAGTAAATTATTAAAATGGTCATTTAACAATTAGTAATAATGCTATTTTTACAGCAATCACTCAAAAGATCCGTTCAAATGACCATTAGTACAAATATTTTAAAAAGACCGCTTAAGGGACTATTGGCGGTTTTACTGTTTGCCTCGTTATCCGCAGGTGCAAAAGTTAAATTGCCGGCGTGTATCACCGATAACATGGTGCTGCAGCAAAAAACCCGGGTAAACCTGTGGGGAAAAGCCGATGCCGGTAAAACAGTTACCATTATACCATCG
>JBDSIC010000311.1:0-3660 GCA_039918195.1 Mucilaginibacter sp. | reverse complement strand
GGTACTGTCGGATACTTCGCCGCCTATTTTGCACACCAGTTTAAGGGTATACAGGTTAGGGTCGCCGTACCCATTTGGCCACCACAGCTTTACGCTGTTCATTATAAAATCGCCGTAATTAAGAGCTAACAGCTGCTTTGCTTTCAGCGGAACAGTTGCCGATACGGTAATATTACCGGGATTAATAGTACCCGTTACTACTACGCTGCGCGCAACGTCGGCATGGTTTTTTAAACTGGTGGTAAATGTCATTTTTGCCGACGTGTTGTTAGCCAGCAACTCTTTGGTGCGTATCCAGGGGTCAACAATGGTTACGTCAGATGATGCACTCAGGTATACCTTATCACTGATGCCTATACTTTTTCCGGGTGTTTTTGGTGTCCAGTCCCAGCCGTTGGCACCCATGTAGCTGGGCATTTCATTGTTGTTAAAATTATCCCCCATAGGGTAAATTAATACGGCGACAACGTTGACACCGGTTGGGTTAACCAGTTTGGTTATGTCGTAATGGCCGCGCTGTAAAAAGCCCTTTAACCCGCCCAGTTTGCTGTTGTTAATGTATATCTCGCCAATTTTGTTAACGCCGTTAAAGTTTAACCATATCCTTTTGCCCTTATAGCTAACAGGCACCGCAAACTCGGTGCGGTACCAAAATTTTTGGTTGTATTTGGAAGCATCCACCTTGGCTATGTTATCAGAAAATCCAGGGTCGGGCTCAAGGCCTGCATTTACGTGGTCGCCAAAAATGGTGCCGGGCACGGTTGCCTTTAGCCAAGCCGATGCGTTGTAGCCGGGTTTGCGCATGTTGATGCTATCGGCACCCACATTAACTGCCGACCGTACCTTCCAGCCGCCGTAACCGCCACGGTACTCTTCCCAGATGGAAGTTGCCCCTGTGTTACTCCAGTTGCCCGAGGCTACTGACCGCACATCGCCCGTTACAGGCGTCTGCGCCATCGCGCCTAAAGCATTGCCAACAATTAGGTTGCTTAATATTAAAAAACGCTTTATGCTGATATTCATGGAATTTCTTTTGAAAAGATAAGAGGCTTATTTCTTTACGAATTTGATAGCGGATTCACGGTCGCCGCCCTTCATCTTCAGGAAATAAAAACCTGGCGGCCACGATGAAATATTATACTTCCAGTTGATTGCGCCTTTTTTAACACGCTCGATAGCCATATTGCGGCCCTGGTAATTGGTAATTTGCACTGTGCTTTCCTGCGTGGTTTCCGGGAAATCTACATTAACCACGTCGGAAGTTGGATTTGGATAAAGCGATACGCGGGCATCCGAACCGGCACCTGTATTTTGTACGATGAATACGCCAAACTTAGTAAAGCCTGTCGCAGCCGCCACATAAGGACTGTTAACTGTACCCGCGCCGGTTAGTGTTGCGGTTTTCGACTCCCAGGTATTGCTGCCTGCCGGGCGATAATAAATAGCAGTTGGTGCTGTGCGGCTAAATCCCGAAGCAACGTCAATGGTCCCGAACACCGGCTTAATACCCAATGTTATGCCTGATCCTTCAGGTATAATGATCCATTGTTTATTAACTACTTTAGTTGAGTTTGGCGGCGATACATCAAACTGGTTTTTTACCGATACGGCCACATTAGCTGCCTCGCCGCTGTTGCTAATTAAAATAGGGCTTTGGAATGAAGAGCCGGGTGCACCAACTGGAAAAATAACATCATTGCCCGATACGATACGCCTTAACACGCCGGTACCGTTGGTGGTAAAATAATTTAAGCCGCTGGTAAATGTTGTGGCTCTTGTAGCATCTACTATGCCGCCGTTAAGTATATTTAGCACCAGCTTGCCATTTGCCCAATTAGGTTTAGCAATATTCAGGCCGGTACCTAATCTTAGCATACCGCCAATATTCAGCGTCACTTTTGATGAGGATGGTTCATAGGGCAGTATTTGCTGGATGATGGTTGATGCCGATACATCAACCAAACCGTTTATATTATATGTATAATTACCGGCCGGCCCCGCAAAAGCCGTTGTATGGAATTGTGAAGACGTATTTTCCAGCACAATGTCTTTGTTGACGTCAACATTAACGGTGATATTGTCGGACGACATTTGGCCGGTGATGGGCACCGCTGAAAAAGCCGGGCCGACACCTGATAATGTTACCTGCTGCCTGATATTTATCGTCAACCCGTCGTTACCTTCTTTAGGCCTTAGCGTTGCTATCGCCGTTTTGCCGTTGCCTGCCAGGGTAAAGCTTTTTACCATTTTTGGTATCAACAGGTCTATTTTGTCATTTAAGCCTTTTTGGCCCAGCAAACCGCTATTAAATAAAATGGAATTTGATGACACCGGCTCGACCGTGAAAAAACCTGTGCTGCCAATTTCGGCTCCCGGGTCTATCAGCATGCTTTTAAAAGTTACATGGGTATCCACTATAACAAGGTTACCGCTCTGTATCCAAACATTTGTACTGTCGGGTTTGTAACCGGCATTAGTTGGCTTCCAGCCTGCCGCACGCGCGTCGCCTAAATATTCGATATTGGCAGTTTGGGCAGATGCCGAGTAGTATAAACCACAACATAGTAAGGTTATAAAAAGAGTTTTGAAGAAGCTGCTAATATTATTCATTTTGGCAGTTAATAATTGGTTAGTATGTAATAAGGCGGTATAAAAATAAGAAAAATAAAATCGATTTAGCTATTTATCGATCTTTCAAAGGCCTATTTGGCAAATAACTTTCTTATACAACAGGCTAAGCGAGTGCCGAAAGTGGGTACTTCGCCAAAAAAGGCGTTGTACACAATAAAGGGGGTTTAATTTTTTATGTGCCTGTGATGTATCTGCAAAATTGCTGGCAATGTTTTAAGTGAGCTTTGCAATAGACTCTTTTACACGTTTATAGGTCAGGTTATATTTTGGAATCAGCGTTTTCTCTAAAAAAAGAGAGTCGCGTCTGAGATAAGCAAGCAGAACATGTTCTATATCTATAAATATAGAATGATATATTTTAGCCTCTATAAATGAGTGTTTCAAAATCATTTCTGCTTTTTTTGAAAAGGGCAATTTATCGGATACGGCTAAATTTTCAGTTTTATCAAAAGCAGATTCAATGTCCTCTATCAATTCAAATAAATTAATATTTAAGAGCTTAAACACTTTTATTGTGATACAATTTTTATCAGCGTTTTTGAGTGATTCATCAATAATTGCTAAAAGGATATGTTCTGAATCAATGTGATCACACTTGGAGGCAACAGCTAACTTTCCAGTTGTACGTAAGACATCATTAACAATATCAGAAAAGTAAGCCGTTTCCATATTTAAAATTAATAAAAAAAGCTAACAGGTTATTATTATAATAATTACCAAATAAGGCTGTCAACTTAAAGCGGTAAAGCTCCGTAACATTTTAAACGCAACCGTAATCCTTCATGATAGTTCAGGATGCCGTGAAAATTAATTACCTTACTATTGTGTTCCAAAAATTAAGGCCATTAAATACCTAATTATACGTTCGTGATGAAATACTTTTTTACATTGCTATTTATCGTTGCCTGTTTGATACAGGCAAAAACCGGGTACTCACAGTCTGCCCCAACCCGCAGGGATTGGAACGCCGGCTGGATAAACGCGGCCCACGACGACGGTATGAATTACGGTGTCTATTATTTCCGCAAA
>JBDSIC010000310.1:0-2982 GCA_039918195.1 Mucilaginibacter sp. | reverse complement strand
CGTTATTTACCAAAACCATATTTGAATAATATATATTTCCAAATGTATCAGCCACTATGTGGGTAGCTCCCTTCGGGTTAAACCCGCTAACAACAGACACAGTGCCTGCAGGAGTTATTTTCTTTAACTCACTTTCCATGGCAACATACAAATTGCCAGAAGGGTTAGTAAACATGCTGAATACGGTACCGGGATTTTCGCTGCCTGAAGTTACCTGACCGCTTTGAGCTATTTTTAAAATTTTAGTTGTAGTTACTGTCCCATTTTTATGGTTCTGTGCTACATTTAAATATCCTTGCGAATTAACTACCAGGTTTGATAAGGTATATGACCCAAGTGAGCCCCCGCCTGCAGGGGCGTTATATATACGGGTTACTACACCATCTGCGTACCTAAAAACAAAACTTGACTTGATCCCGTTAGCGTCAATCGATGTGGCGGTACCATAGGTATTCCCGTTTGCGTCACCGTCCATTGATTGTATATTGAAACCTGCACCGGGTGCAACGGCACCATACTTCACCATCTGCAGTACTTTAAAGTTATTTGCCGAGGTTGACGTAGTGCCATTGGCAGTAACGGTAACTTCACCACTTGTTGCACCAAAAGGCACGGTAACTACAAGTTCGGTACTGGTAGCTGATTTTACCACAGCGTTAACACCATTAAATTTTACAATATTATTTGCTGCAGTGGTGCTAAAATTACTGCCACTAATTGTAACAGCGCTGTATACTATTCCGCTTTGAGGCGAAACAGAAAGCTGCCCTACAGCGGCAACTTTATTTGCTATCAGTGTAACGGCTGTTTGGGCTAATATTCTGCCATTTACTGTAGCATTGGTGTTAAGCGAAACAGAAGTCTTACTCATAATATTCCCGCTGAAATCAACATCGGTTCCAAGTGTTGCTTTTCCGGATACTACCCAGAAAACGTTTTTGGCCTGGGCACCACCTGTAAGGTGAATAATCGCCGCGTTGTTAACAATGAGGTTTTGGGCTATTTGAAAAACCCATACATCATTTGCGCCGCCGTTTAACGTTACGCCTACATTTGTTATTAACAAATTGGTGCTCCATTTATATAGCCCTGTAGGTAAAGTTCTGCCGCTTACGTCTCCTGCGTAAATGTTAACAATTGGCGCCGGCGTAGTAAGGCCGTTAGCAGTTGTAAACGCGGTCTTCATATCGCTTACTGCTGCAGTCATTTTTGCAGGCGTGGGTGCTGCATAGTTGGATGCATAAATTTTGCCTGTTACTATAGGGGAAGTAGAGAAACGGTTACTGGGATCCTTAATAAGACCGAATCCTGTGATCGCTGTAGCGGCTATCGGACTAACGCCCATATCCCCTACAATAGCAGTTACGCCTGTAGTAGAAATTCCTGCTTGTGACAAAATTGTAAAGTCGGCAGCGGTTCCAAGATTTACTGGAGCAGGACTGTTACTTGCTCCAAAATTAGTTAGCGACCGGAAGTTATCTGATTGTGCAGGTGCAACCTCTTTCTTGCATCCTAACATAGACACAGCAAGAAGTAAGGGTAATGCCCAAACGAGCTTGAATGATTTTGTAGAATAAGTGATAGGCTGACACACATCGGTGCTGGCCGTTGTAACATAGATTTGTTTCATGATTAGATTAAATTTATAAATGGGTAAGAATTTTAAAATGCCGTATTCCATTATTAGAACCGGGGATAATAAAATCTATCCATATAGTGCAAAGCGAGTGCCTGTATTATTCTTGTTTGAAGTATTATTATTTATTCTAAGGATCAAGATTTTCTTTTTCAGGGCGTTATGGTGTCATGGGCATCACAGGCATTAAAATACCGGGCACGATTAACAGTGCGTGCATATTTTATATTTGTAAAACTAACATTATGCTATTGCGGGCGACAAACAAATAAAATGATTTATGCTTACTATAATAGAATAGTGTAGCTTATCAACTAATAAAAAGAAAACTTTTCACAACCGTTTGAGTTTTGTGCAGGGAAAACCGCCCCGAATATTGACCCGCATTTGATTAAAAATATACATTAATTCTTTTTTGAATCTTCCTCTGCCCGCTTCCTGCGTAGATTAATTATAAGAACGATCCCGATACCTATACCCACGCCGGTGAAAACACCATATACAGCATCTGAAACAGGCATATAGTGTTTAATAAACAAAGGCATTGCCGTAATTAAGGGTATGCTTACCAATTGTACTTTTTCTTTTGTGCCGGGTGTTACATGTGCCATATTATTCAAATTGTTTTGCTATTGCCTGGGTTCGCTCTGATAATTGTTGAAGCTTTGCTACTTCCTTTTTATAGGTTTTGGGCCGCACAACCAGCCAGAATATAGCCAGCGCGATTACAGTACAAGTGTAAGTGATAATCATGAAGATCAAATTGCTGTGCGCAAATTCAAAAAGATAAAGCAGCAATGCCATCGAATATATCGTCATGGCGATTACTTGTGTGCGCTTGTAGTAATACGTTTGATTTTTGCGGGTTTGCTCCAAAAAGTTCATAAACTCCCGGTTGCTGCAATTGTCAAGCATATAAAATCGTTTAACAGACCTGGCATTGGTGTAAGCCAAAATGAGTAACGATACCACCAGCAGCCCCTCGCCAACAAGGGTGCTTATCATGCGCGACGTGTCAATATACATCATCACCATAAAAAATACCGACAGTGTGATGCTTAACAAAATGATCAGAAATTTCCGTTTTAGCCTGTGGTTGCGAAACGGCGCGGCAACTTCCTTAAACGTTTGCACGTCGGGCAGGTTTTGCGTATCGGCACTACGCCAGGTAGCTTTCAAATCATTCAAAATGTCCATATCTCTTAAATTTATCAGCCAGTTTATTTTTTATACGATAGATCTTTATCCGGGTGTTCCCGTGGCTTAAACCTATAATATCAGCTATCTCTGTCTGTGGCACGTCTTCCAGCAGCAACGAAATGATGATCCTGTCGGCTTCCTCCAGT
>JBDSIC010000309.1:0-8616 GCA_039918195.1 Mucilaginibacter sp. | reverse complement strand
TGGTTAGCCGAGCCATAGGTTTGTATTTTTATAGTGGCGCCATGAGCCGTTGAACTGGGGTCGACGTGCAGGCCTTTTGTAAGGTCTTGCTTGGCACGTATACGATAAATGCCATAAGCGCCCTGGTACTCTATCTTCCACTGCTGGTTGTCGGGGCCGCCGTACGGGTATTGAATAACTGATGAATGTTCGGTAGTATTGCCTATGGTTAAGCCCTGCCCGGTTAAGGTATTTATAATGCTGTAATAACCGTTACCTAAGTTGGTAATGCGCCAGTCCTTACTATTAGTTTGAACGTAATTAAGTTGCTTTACCAAAGCGCCGGGGTTGTAACTTGTAAAATCTATCCCTAATGCCTTGTTGGTTACGTTTACAGTCATATTGGTAACAATTTTATACGACCCCGTTGGCACAGTAGTAACGCCGATAAACGTATCGTTCACCTTTAATTTACGCGAATTTTCGGCTGTTTCCGACCCGGATATCTCGTTTTTACGGCAGCTTTGATTAAGCAGCGCAAAGCAGGCTATTAAGCCCGCGGCAATAATTTTTCTCATAATTTTTGTTTAGTTGTAATTGGTATGATAAATATCAACCTAAAAAATCACCAAAAACTATAAGATAATCACCTAAAATGGTGATATATTGGCATTAAATAATACAGTAATATTAGTTTGTATTATGGGATATGTATGTAACTGGACGAGCGGTTGAAACAATTGCAACCGTCATCCTGGATCTAATGGCGAATAGATCCTTCGCTACCCTCAGAATAACAGGATAAAAAATCTCTTGATTCTTGAGTCTCAACTCTTGATTCTACCCCTCTACATCCGCTCAGGCACATCTATCCCCAACAACCCCATCCCTTTTTTTATCACTATAGCCGATGCGGCGGACAGTTGCACCCTAAACAGCTTTAATACCTCATCCTCGGCTTGCAGGATAGATTTTTCGTGGTAGAACTTGTTGAATGATTTGGCCAGTTCGTATACATAGTTGGCAATAACCGCGGGGCTATAGCCTGCGGCAGCTTCCTGTATAACTTCGGGGAAACGGTTAACCAGCACGATAAGGTCGCGCTCAACAGTTGATAGCTCTGTAATGGCCGCACGGTCGGCAAGGTTAATATCAGCCCTGCTTAATACCGAGCGTATACGTGCGTGGGTATATTGTATAAACGGTCCCGTATGTCCCTGGAAGTCAACCGACTCGGCAGGGTCAAACAACAAGCGCTTTTTCGGGTCGACCTTTAACAGGAAGTATTTTAGCGCACCCATGCCTATGGTATGGTAAAGCTCGTGTTTTTCGGTTTCGTTAAAGCTTTCTACTTTGCCTAACGCTTCCGTATGATCTTTAGCGGTTTGCTCCATTTCGGCCATCAGGTCGTCGGCATCAACCACAGTACCCTCGCGCGACTTCATTTTGCCCGACGGAAGGTCGACCATGCCATACGACAGGTGGAACAGGCTGTTAGCGCCCGCTTTGCCCAGCTTTTGCAGGATAAGGAACAGCACCTTAAAATGATAATCCTGTTCATTGCCCACCACGTAAATGGACCTGTCCATGTGGAAATCGTTATACTTTAGCTGCGCGGTACCCAGGTCCTGGGTAATATACACCGAGGTGCCGTCTGACCGCAGCACCAGCTTTTCATCAAGCCCGTCGCCGGTAAGGTCTATCCAAACAGAGCCATCCTCCTTTTTAAAGAAAACGCCTTTTTCAAGCCCTTCCTCAATAATATCCTTACCTAACAGGTAAGTGTTCGATTCATAGTAGTATTTGTCAAAGTCGACACCCAGCGCTTTGTAGGTATCGGCAAAGCCGGCATATACCCAGCCGTTCATGGTTTTCCAAAGACTGATAACCGCTTCGTCGCCGCGCTCCCATTGCAGCAGCATCAGTTGGGCCTCTTTTATCAGCGGCGCATTCTTTTTTGCCTCGTCTTCAGTTTGGCCTTCCGCCCTTAGTTCTTCAATTTGCTTTTTGTATTCCTTATCGAAAATAACATAGTACTTACCCACCAAATGGTCGCCTTTAATGCCGCTTGATTCAGGCGTTTCGCCATTACCAAATTTTTGCCAGGCCAGCATGGATTTACAGATGTGTATACCCCTGTCGTTTACTAAGTTAGCCTTAACCACCTCATACCCTGCTGCGCCTAAAATTTGCGCTACCGAGTAGCCTAACAGGTTATTTCGTATATGGCCCAGGTGTAAAGGTTTATTGGTATTGGGCGATGAATATTCTACCATTACCTTTTGGCCGTTTGGCTCAAATTGGGCAAATGTTTGCGGCAGAATGTCGTTATATAACGTATTGAGCCAGAAGCAGTCGGCTATAGAAATATTAAGAAAGCCTTTTATCACATTAAAGGCGGCAACTTCGGCTACATTGGCCAATAAGTACTCACCTATCTCGGTACCCGTTTGCTCGGGCGATTTTTTAGAGAAGCGGGTAAAGGGGAAAGTAACAATGGTTAGCTGTCCTTCAAATTCCTTGCGTGTTTCCTGCAAATTAAGGTCGCTTTCGCCAATATCCGTGTTATATAGTTTTTTAACTGCCTTAACAGCAGCCGCGGTAATAAAATCCATCCGCCAAAATTAATTAAAATGGCGGGAGTTAGGTATAAAAACTGGCGCCAAAGTTTTGGCAGTGTTGCAGGGTGTTGCTCCTGTTGCACCCGTTGCAGGGTGTTGCTCCTGTTGCAGGTGTATCACCTTCCCGCAACGCACCACTTTATCCCGCTTCGCTGCGCGTATCTAACGCAGCGCTCTTTTAATGATACCTCAAGTCTCAAATCTCACGTCTCACATCTCAAATCTAATAATTAGATTTGCTGTATATATTCCTATATGACACTGACCGATAAAGATTTTAAACTGGATGTAACCTCAGAAATTGGCACCCTGCGTGCCGTGCTTATTCATAGTCCCGACAGTGGTTTGGGCAAAGTAGTGCCCTCCAAGGCGCAGGACTGGCTGTTTGAAGACATTGTACACCTTGACACCCTGCGTAAAAAAGAATACGACTACTATGTAAAGCTGCTGCTGTACTTTTTAGACCCCGCCAAAATTAAAGGCAAACTAACAGCGCTGGAAACCGACCGGTCATTTTTTAAACCCGATAACAAAAACTTTTACGCCTCTACCAAAGTAATTGAGCTGCAAACGCTGCTGAGTGATATTTTGGAAGAGGATGATATACGTAAAAAACTGGCGGCATCTGTTTGTGCCATCGAGGGCTGCAACTACCGCATGCAGTTGATGCTGATAAATACCGCCCCGGTAGAATTGGCTAAAATATTTATCTCTGGCTCATTAAATAAAGACGAGATGATATTTGCCCCTATTCCCAACCTGATATTTTCGCGGGATATCGGGATAGCCATAAATAATTACATGCTGCTGAACAAGCCGGCCAAAAAAGCCCGCTTCCGCGAGACCCTGCTGATGCGGTATATCTTTTTCAACCACCCGCTGTTTGCCAAATTCCGTGATAATATATTGGAGATACCGGAAACGGTGCAGCACTTTCTGCGCCCCGGCGAGGATACCGACACCAAAACTACTTTAGAGGGGGGCGATGTGATGATGGTTAGTCCGACGCACCTGATTATTGGCTGCAGCGAGCGCACCAGCACCAGCGGTGCCGATGAGGCCATTAAGCTGCTGTTTGATAACAATGTGGTTGAAAAGGTTACCGTAGTGAAAATACCGCATAAACGCGATTACATGCACATCGATACTGTTTTTACCCAGGTAAAGCGCGATATGTGGGTGCTGCTGCATTCGCTGGCGGTGTTTGAAAAAGCGCCTAAAGAAGACGGCCCCGCCGCCTGGTTTGCCGATAAAAAATCAAAGGACAAACCGGAGATCGTACAGTTTCGCAAGGGTAAAAAAACAAAGACATTTGATAACATAGAAGGCTTGCTTGATGATATCAGTGTACGGGACCTGGGCAGTACCACTAAAACTAAATTTATCTATTCGGGCAACAATACCTTCCCTTACGATGCACGCGAGCAGTGGACCGACTCTTGCAACCTGCTGGCCGTAAAAGAAGGCGTAGTTTTAGGTTATGACCGCAATGAGAAAACTGTAGAAGCTTTTAAGCAAAATGGCTTTACCATTATCAAAGTTGATGAATTGCTCGAAAAATTTGAGAATGGGCTCAACCCGCAAACGTTAACTGATACACTGATATTGATACCCTCGGCAGAACTATCGCGCGCGCGGGGCGGGTTTCATTGTATGAGTATGCCTTTAACGCGGGACGCTGTCTGAACCACAAATCGCTGAATTTAAGAATTAACAGAATGTTATTAATTCAGCGTTAAAGTAATTCTGTAAATTTTATAATTCTGTAAATTCTGATTCAGACAATGACAAATAACATATTAATGATACGGCCAGTAAACTTCGGATTTAACGAGGAGACGGCCGAAAGCAATGCCTTCCAAAACCGGGATGCTGTGCAGCAGAATGTGCAGGAAAAAGCATTAAAGGAGTTTGACGGGTTTGTGAAGTTATTACGCAACAACGGCGTAAACGTCACTGTAATAAACGACACACCTCAACCCTATACCCCTGATTCTATCTTCCCGAATAACTGGGTATCGTTTCATGAAGACGGCACGGTGTTCCTGTACCCCATGCAGGCTGCCAACCGCCGGCTTGAACGGCGCGAGGATATTATCCGCGACCTGCAGGAAGATTTTACCATAACACATATCACCGACCTTAGCCGCTTTGAAGACGAAAATAAGTTTTTAGAAGGCACCGGCAGCATGGTGCTCGACAGAGAGAATAAGATAGCCTTTGCCTGTTTATCGCCGCGCACTGATGAGGAGGTACTGCATGTTTTTTGCGAGCAAGCGGGTTACAAACCCGTACTGTTTCATGCTGTCGACCAAAACAATACCCCGATTTACCACACTAATGTATTAATGGCCATTGCCGAAAAATATGCAGTAATTTGTTTAGATAGCATTACTAATATCTATGAAAAAGAGACAGTTATAAATTCATTTAAATCAACTAACAAAGACATTATACTTATTAGCTTTGAGCAAATGAACCACTTTGCAGGCAACATGCTGGAGCTACAAAACCAGTCAGGCGAAAGTTTGATCGTGATGTCGAAAAGCGCGTGGGAGTCGCTGGATGATGGGCAGAAGTCTGACTTATCAAAGCACAGCAAACCTGTTTATGCTGATATTAATACCATTGAAACTATAGGCGGCGGCAGCGCGAGATGTATGATGGCGGAAGTGTGGTTGCCTGTTAGTATATAATTCGCTGCCGCGAGTTTAGCGCAGCGTAACACGTGGCATTGCATAGTCAAGTTTCTTAACTTGACTGCAAAAGCAATGACATAAACCGATTGCAGCGGATAACGGCCTATGCCGCCCTCCCCTAAAAACAAATTACATTTCAACTATAAAAATTCTGCTAACAAATAGGCAAAATATCCGTTTAAAAATTACATTTTTGGCAAAATTTTTACAGCATGCAGAGTTACCAGGAATTTCTTGACCTGAGCGTAGGTTTCCCACAGGACGGTTTCGAGATCATAGATGATGAATTATATTTTCACGACCTGAATTTGATGGAAATGATAGAAACGTACGGCACTCCCCTGCGGTTTACCTATCTGCCCATTATCTCGAAAAAGGTGCAGCAGGCCAAACTGCTGTTTCAGCAGGCTATTGTTAAAAATGACTATCGCGGCAGTTATAAATATTGCTACTGTACCAAAAGCTCCCACTTTAAACATATTGTTGAAGAAGCGCTAAAGAATGAGATCCATCTTGAAACTTCATCAGCTTTTGATATGCCGATGATTGATGCCCTTGAGAAAAAAGGTGCCTTTAGCAAGGACATCACCGTAATATGTAATGGGTTTAAAACCTTCCAGTACAAGCAATATATTGTTGATATGCTGCATGATGGCTTTAAAAACATCATCCCGGTACTGGATAATAAAGAAGAATTTAATATTTACGATGACGAGATAGAAATGGAAACGCCATGCAATCTTGGCATCCGCATAGCGGCTGAGGAGCAGCCTGATTCGCAATTCTACACCTCGCGCCTGGGTATCCGTATGGAGGATATCATCGATTTTTACCACAGTAAAATTGAGAAGAACCCTAACTTTAAGGTAAAGCTGCTTCACTTCTTCATCAACTCGGGTATATCTGATACGCCGTATTACTGGAATGAGTTAGAGAAATACGTTACGCTATACTGCAAGTTCAAAAAGATAAACCCGGACCTGGATACGCTGGATATTGGCGGCGGTATGCCGTTTAAGGACTCGCTGGTTTTTGATTTTGATTATGAGTACATGGTGAACGAGATTGTTAGCCGGATAAAAGAGATCTGCGCCGTAAACGATACCATGGAGCCGGATATTATAACAGAGTTTGGCAAGTATACCTGTGCAGAAGCTTCGGGCATACTGTACAAAGTAATTGGCCGTAAACAGCAAAACGACCGCGAAAAATGGCTGATGCTGGACGGCTCGTTCATTACCAACCTGCCTGATGTTTGGGCGTTGAATCAAAAATACATCCTGCTGCCCATTAATAACTGGGACAGCGAGTACGACCGTGTAAATCTTGGCGGCATTACCTGCGACGGGCAGGACTATTATAATCAAGAGGCCCACATGAACAGCGTATACATGCCTAAAACCCGCAAGGTGCAATATTTAGGATTTTTTAATACCGGTGCCTACCAGGAAGTTTTAAGCGGCTACGGCGGCATACACCACTGCCTGCTGCCATCGCCCAAGCATGTTATTATCCGCCGCAACAGGGATGAGACATTTAACTTCGAGGTATTTGGCGAGGAACAGAACAGTAAGCAGGTATTGAAGATACTGGGCTATACTACGTAGTAATTAGAGTTAGTGAGCTGCCTATAGGTTTGCGCGCATGGCTCCCCTCTTGAGAGGGGCAGGGGTGTGTTATGATAACTCACATTTTTACATCAACTTTGTTGTATACTAATTAACCGTACAGCAATGAATCGATTCAAACAATTTCTTCTGCTGAGTTTATTGGTCGGCATATCTGTTGCCGGCTTTGCCCAATCCAACAAAGACAGCACCTACACCTACAAAACTGCTTCACGGGATGGTATAGGCAAATATTACCGGGGCCGCGAGATAGCCCAATTCATGGACTTCGCAGGCGCTGCCTGGTTGGAGCGCAATACACGCAACAAAGAAGAGAACACCACCCTCGCCATAAAAAAACTACCTATTACGCCTAACAGTGTGGTTGCCGACATTGGCGCCGGCACAGGTTATTATACGTTCCGCATAGCGGATAAGGTGCCTAAGGGTAAAGTTTACGCCGTTGAGATACAGGACGAAGCCATCGCCTACCTGAAAAACAAGGCCGGCCAGCGCGACCAAAAAAACGTAGCTGTAGTAAAAGGCGGCGAAAAGTCTCCCAACCTGCCTGCCAATACCATCGACCTGGCGATTATGGTAGATGTATACCACGAACTGGAGTACCCGCGCGAAATGCTACAGGCCATACGCCGCGCCCTAAAGCCGGGCGGCAAACTCCTGCTGCTCGAATACCGCGCCGAGGACCCCAAAGTGGCTATAAAACCGCTGCATAAAATGACCGTTGAACAGGTAAACAAGGAAATGGCCGCCAACAGCTTCAAACTGGTGCAGCGCGAGGAATTTTTGCCCATGCAGCATTTTTTGGTCTACCAAAAATAGAAAGTACTTTCTAAAATTCGCTTAAAAGTCCTCTCCTTTGGAGAGGATCCGATAGCTATCGGATTAGGTGAGGCTCCTACGCGTCAAACTTATCCAACAACTTCAGCAGCGTCTCAAAGTCTTTCGGATAGGGCGCATGCACGGTTATCACCTCATCATTCAGCAATTTAAAAGTCACCTCGTAGGCGTGCAGGGCGAAGCGTTTCATGATAGGCAGTTCCTCCTGGTCCTTGCCTAAATGATATTTGCGTTTTAGTTTTGACAGGAATACCGGCTGGCCTTTGTACATCTCGTCGCCGGCTATAGAGGCCCGCTGGGTGGCCAGGTGGATGCGTATCTGGTGCATGCGGCCCGTTACCGGGCGGCACTCTACCAAAGTATAGTGCTTGTAGTATTTTAGCGAGTTAAACCATGTTTCGGCGCGTTTGCCTTCTTGCCGGCTGATGGTTACGCTGCCTTTGCCTACGTTGAGGATGGGCAGGTCGATAAACAGTTCTTCGAACACGTGGGTACCGTCGATAACGGCATGGTATACCTTTTTTACCTTGCGCCGCTCAAACTGCATGGATACAGAGCGGTAGGCCTCGGGGTTTTTAGCGATGATGAGCGCGCCCGAAGTCTCTTTGTCCAGCCGGTGGCATACCTGCGCGTCGGGGATGTAGGCTTTGGCCAGGCGCAGCATATTTACCTCGCCGCCTTCCCGCTCGTCGAGCGAACTGATGAACGGCGGTTTGTTGACTACAATAATATCGTCGTTTTCAAATAATATAAGGTCGGCAAGCCTGGGTATTTTCATAAGCGGGCAAAAATACGGATTTTTTTTGAAGCGGGTTGATTGGCGATTAGGCCTTGCCCTAACCCCTCGGCGGC
>JBDSIC010000308.1:0-3996 GCA_039918195.1 Mucilaginibacter sp. | reverse complement strand
AGAGGTTAGAGATTAGTTTAAAAAAAATCAGGCCTATTAGTAAAAAGCCACTTGTGCTGTACAAGTGGCTTTTATAATTTTCTTACCAGATCACCTTGCCAGTTACGCCGTTACTACGTGTTCCTTTGCGGCAAGGTAGCGCTCGGCATCAATGGCGGCCATACAGCCAGTGCCGGCTGCTGTTACTGCCTGGCGGTAAATATGGTCCTGGGCATCACCGCAGGCAAAAACACCTTCAACGTTTGTTTCTGATGAATCGGGCTTGGTAATGATGTAGCCTGTTTCGTCCATATGTATCCAGCCGCGGAAAATCTCGGTATTAGGGTGGTGACCGATCGCTACAAAGAAACCGGTAACGTCCAGCCTTCTCTCTTCATTGGTTTTATTGTTGATCACCTGTACACCGGTTACTACCTGCCCATCACCCAAAATTTCTTTGGTTTCGGTGTTGTATATTACTTCGATGTTTGGCGTATTTAATACACGGTGCATCATCGCTTTAGAAGCGCGGAATTCATCCCTGCGCACTATCATGTACACTTTATTACATAGCTTGGCTAAGTAAGTGGCTTCTTCGGCAGCGGTATCGCCAGCACCTACTATGGCTACGTCTTGCTTACGGAAAAAGAAACCATCACAAACAGCACAGGCCGAAACCCCAAAGCCGTTATATTTTTGTTCAGACTCCAAACCCAGCCATTTAGCCGAAGCGCCGGTTGATATAATAACAGTATCGGCCGTAATGGTTTTATTCTCATCAACCACCACTTTATGCGGCAGGGTCGAAAAATCTACTGAGCTAATATAACCAAAACGAATATCGGTACCCAGGCGTGCAGCCTGTTTTTCAAAGTTCTGCATCATTTCGGGGCCTAATATACCTTCGGGATAACCGGGATAATTTTCTACCTCGGTAGTTTGGGTAAGCTGACCGCCGGCAAGCATCCCGGTGTATAATACGGGTTTAAGGTCGGCGCGCGCAGCATAAATGGCAGCTGTGTACCCTGCCGGGCCCGAGCCTATGATAAGGCATTTAACGTGTTCTGTATCTTGAGACATGTGTATTTATTAGTGAGCAAATTTACGATATAAGGCTGATTACGGCAATATCAATCAGTCAGCATTATGCCATTTGATTGATGCTTTTTTAGTAACATTTTTAACGTTATTAACAATTAAACTCCCAAATATTTGTAACCGGCCTTAAAAACCCTATTTTTAGGAAACCTAGTTATAACTCGAATTAACACATGAATTTCAAACTACCAATTGTATCCTTGTTGATATTATTATGCCTGCAGGGTTGCGCAAAAACCGCCATATCACCTGCACAAAAAGCCGTCATTGTTAATCCGGGAAGCGATGAAGGACTTAAACTCATGAATGTAAATGGTATCTACACTGTTTTAAAGATCACTGAATTAGCATCCGGAACAAACGGACAGACAAAATTCGTACTTAATCGCACCCTTAGCGATGGTGAACGCGACTGGCAAATAGTTAAGCTGGACAAAACTTATTTCAAAATTCTGAATGCTGTTTCGGGGAAAGCGCTTACAGTTGTTGAAAGTAATAAAGAACCAGTGTTAAGTGATTACACAGGTGCAGCTACACAAATGTGGTCGGTTAGGGCTGTTGAGTCAAGTAACGTTGTTATATCAAGCAAAGGCCTTTCGTATGCCTTAACTCTTAATACTACCACAAAGGTTTATCCTAACCCCGACCGCAGTTATCAATTTAGCGGCACTATGCCGCGCAATGTGCTGGAGAGCTATTTGAGCAGGTCAATGCAAATGTATGAGTATTGCAAAAAAGACGGCTTAACCCAATTTGGCAATGCTATCCCCAATAGGGATGATGATAAAAGGATGATATTGAATACTGGCGCCAAGTTTATCGGCAGGGCTATTTTTTCTTTTGGGGAGGATGAAAAATTTAGTGACCCCGAATTTATTGGCTATGCAAAAGAACGGATAACTGACCTGCACAACAGCGACAGCGATATTATTGTACAAGGTTGCATATTTGAAATTGTTACTACCAAAATAAATAACATATCCATGCCGGATTGGGTATTTACCACGTTCGGACAAACAGTAATAACACGCAACTTCAACTATAATGACATGCTTTACAGCAGTGGTTCGAGGGTTAACCAGTGGGGAACCGGGCAAAGCGTGCCTGATATTACCAAATTAGAAACACGCATGTGGTTTTACTGGCTTGCCAAACAATATATTGATGCCGGTATAGAAGCGCTGCATTTTGGGCAGGTTGAGCTGATGGCCGAGGAGGATAAAAAAAATGATTATGCCGGCTGGAAGGATATTTTGGGTAAAGTGCGCGCCTATGCCGCGGTAAATGCCCGCCGCCAAATGGTAATATGCGATGGCCATGTACCCAGCGGTGCTTTAAAAGATGCAGGCGGAAACCTGCTGCTTGACTTTAACTCGTTCCCGCTAAGGCCGAAAGAAGACGGGCCACAGGCGCAACACAATACCGTGCTCGAAATTGGCTACAGCGATTCTTTTTACGGCCGCAGCCAGGGGGGTATTACACCAAGCGGCTGGAGCTGCGACCACCTGCCTTACCTGGTTGAGCTTGATTCGTACGGGAACACGTCGCATATTGGTGCGGCGGGGCCTGAGCAGTACGATGTTTGGGGATATGATGAAATGTGGTGGTTTGCCACACAATCAGAAGTTTACCGTAATCAATGGCTTAATTATGCACGTAAAAGGGTAAACGAACTTGACCCTAACGGCTTCGTGATAATGCCGGGTGCTATAGCTGTAGGGATTTACCGGGCGAATACCAAAAGCCCTGCCTGCCCCGCCGGTGGTAACGGCGAGGAAACCATTAAAATGATGTGGAAAAACTTTCAGTAAAGTTATTGCAATTTTAGCTTAGTTTTCACCAAAAACACATTATAAGGGTTCCATACCGACATCAGGAAGTACAGGTCATCACTATTATTTTTCTGCGGATGGATGAAGGCACCATACAGTCCGGGCGTGGTGATGGCACTTACAACGGTGCGCGCTTTGGTCCATGGGCCGGTAATATTAGCCGCGTCGCGCATCACTATACCATCGGGCCAATCGGCCAGATAGGTTACTATCCAACGGTTAAAGTGGGTGTTGTATACCAATGATATTTCGCCTACCGGGCTGTCGAATATTTTTGTGGCGGCAGTTTCATCATTTTTTACCCAACCATTTGTAGCGTTCCAATATTCATATTCAGCCTGCTGCAAAACATCTTTATATAAAAACCTTAGTAGGTAAGCAGCGCCAAAACGGCCCGAGCGGGTGCCTACCATATATACATAGCCGTCCTTTTTTGCATAAGCCGCCTGCGCAAAATTACTGGCGGCCGAAAAACTTACGCCCGGCGCCTGGCTCCATGTTTTGCCGTTGTTTGACGAGGTATAAAGCGATGAAGAGTTGGTTGTCCAATTACCCGGTGTGCCCCATTGCCTTATATCCATATAGTGCACGTAATCGACAGTGCCTATCCTGACGGCTGCTGTAGGTATCGAAGTAAAGCTGCCATTGCCCGATGTATTATGCGGGCTCGGGATCACTTCTTTAGCCTTGCCATTATCATCCGTTAACATACCTGTAAAAGTTAAACCGTCATCAAGATTTTGATCGTTTGAATAAGCGGCAACATTTGAGCGCCAGTTGGAGCCGTTGCCTCCACCTATGGTATAACTCCAGTCGCTGCCGAAAGTATCACCGAAAAATATACCGGTATGGCCGGCACCCAAATCCCACATAATACCCAGGTCGGTACCGCCAACGTTATAATTCACATCGGTTTGGTTCGGGTTGGGGTAATTATCGCCGGCTTGAGTTTTGCCGGTTACCCGTGCTATACCTCTTGTATTATAAGCCATCAGGAATGACACACCCGAAGTTTTAAGGGCAGCAGTTTTAACGCCATTCGTTTTCTCAGCCGGTTGCGGTTTTAATTCATCATCCTTTTTACAGC
>JBDSIC010000307.1:0-5257 GCA_039918195.1 Mucilaginibacter sp. | reverse complement strand
GCGGCTATTGATACGGAACTATGGGAGTTGGTATCTTCTTCAGCTAAGCAGGCATCGCTAAGCAAAACAACTAAAATGCTTAATTACGCAGGCACTACGCTTGATATAAAAATTGACCGTGATATCGCCATTATAGAAAACGATGATATAGAACAACTGCTTGGTATAAAGCTGGATAACATTAAAGCTGTAGGGTTCAGCACCATTAACACTTTAACGAATGTAGGCAAAAAAGCGTGGGACAAAACAAGCGGTGCACCGGTTTTGTGGAACCTTGATATGCTAAGCCCGTCGCTTAAAACAGTTATTGTGGTGCCCTATATAGATACAGCCTCCGGCAAAGTTGCCACAACCGATTATTTTGGGCAGATACCCATGGACCGGGTAACTTATAAAAACGGTATATTGCTTTTTAAGGCGGATGGTAAATCGCGCGGTAAACTGGGCATACCGCCTAAACGGGCAAAAAACATGGCAGGAAGCTACGATGGCGAGAACCATATATTAACGGTGACATTATTTGATATTGACAATAAAGGTACCTACCTTAACCAGGAATGGAATACGGATAAGGACCCGTTCACCGGTGATGCTGTAAATGCGTACAACGACGGCCCTTTGGCAGATGGCAGCCAGATGGGGCCGTTTTACGAGATAGAAAGCGTGTCGCCTGCGGCGTTTTTAAAACCCGGCGAAAAATTGGTGCATAAACACTGTGTTTTTCACTTTACGGGTGATAAGGAAGGGCTAAATAGTATCGCCTTAAAAACATTAGGTATTTCTTTAAAGGATATAGAAGCGGAGTTCAAATAAACAGCTAAACAAATTATTATGGACCTGGGATTGGCAAACAAAGTAATTATTGTAACTGGCGGCGCAAAAGGAATTGGCGAGGGTATTGCCAAATTACTGGCGGCAGAGGGCGCTATCCCTGTAATAATTGGACGCAACGAGGAGGATAATTTAAAAGCGGCAAATGACATTAAAGCTGCAGGCGGCAAAGTCTTTACCATTACCGCCGAACTTACCGATCCGTTAGAAAGTGAAAGGGCAGTAAACGCCGTGTTAGTGGTATATGGCCGCATTGATGGCCTGGTTAATAATGCGGGTGTAAATGATGGTGTAGGACTGGAAGATGGCAATTACGAGTCGTTCATGGCATCGCTGCACAAAAACGTTATACATTATTACCTGCTGGCGCATTATGCGTTACCGGCCTTAAAACAGTCGAAAGGCGTTATTCTAAATATTTCATCCAAACTGGCCGAAACCGGGCAGGGCGGTACTTCGGGCTATGCTGCCGCCAATGGCGCGCGCGCCGCGCTTACCCGCGAGTGGGCGGTGGAACTGCTAAAATACGGTATCCGTGTTAACGCGGTGGTGGTTGCCGAGTGCTGGACATCGCTTTATGAAAAATGGATAAATACTTTGCCCGACCCTATAGCTAAACGTAATGAGATAGAGGCCAATATCCCATTAGGGAAAAGGATGACCACCGTAGAAGAGATAGCCAATACTACCGTATTTTTATTATCCGAAAGATCCAGCCATACTACGGGGCAGTTGATACATGTTGATGGTGGTTATGTGCATTTAGACCGTGCGCTGGCAAAGGCAGAATAAGTTATGGGCAATCTCGAAATCCGTATTGACGCTCACCAGCACTTCTGGCAGTTCGACCCGGTAAGGGATAGCTGGATAACTGGGGAAATGTCCGTTATACAACGCGATATGATGCCCGGTGATCTGGAGCCGTTGCTTAAGCAATATAATTTTGATGGCTGCATACTGGTACAAACCAACCAATCGCCTGCCGAAAATGATTTTTTATTAGAACAAGCGTCCGCTCATGATTTTATAAAAGGCGTGGTTGGCTGGGTTGATCTTAAAACGGCTGATATTGATGAGCAACTGGTGAACTGTAAGTCATTGAAAAAGCTCAAAGGTTTTCGCCATATATTGCAGGGCGAGGTTGACAGGGCTTATATGCTCGATGCAAGTTTTATGCAGGGGATAGGCCTGCTTGAAAAATATAATTATACCTACGATATACTGATCTACCCTGATCAGCTGGAGCATACTTTGGAGTTTGTAAAGGCTTTCCCAAACCAAAAATTTGTTGTCGACCATATCGCTAAGCCCAATATTAAAGATAAAAAAATAGATGACTGGGCCAACGGGATCAAAGCGATAGCCGGGCACGAAAATGTTTACTGCAAAGTATCAGGCATGTTAACAGAAGCAGACTGGTTGAACCGGCAAGAAGCGGATTTCGAGCCTTATTTGGAAGTGGTTTTTGATGCTTTTGGTACCGGCAGGCTGATGTTTGGTTCGGACTGGCCGGTTTGCAATGTGGCGGGTGGATACGGTAGGGTAATCTCAGTAGCAGAAAAGTACGTAAACAAATTATCCGCCTACGAACAGTCCCGTTTTTGGGGACTGAACGCTGCGGAGTTTTATACTATATAACAGGGTTTAGATAAGGTTGTGTTTGGTTACGCTTGCTTAAGTAATAACCTGCCAGCAAGGCAAGTATTTTCACAAAGTAAAAAATAAAGAATATAAGCCTGGCCTCTTCATTTACAATGGTTCCCATTATCCATATGCCCATTGACGGTATTTGGGCGGTTATCAAATTCACCATGCCATTTTTAGAGCGGCCCACCATCCAGCCTATCACCCCAAATAATATAGTTGATATCAGGATAATGATGCCCGACCGTATAGTGTCATTATAAGGCAGTGCATGACTGAATTGTACCGGTGTTTGCGCAAGCAGCCCCAATACAAAAGCGTACTTCCAGTTTATCTTTTTATTAAAGGCTTTAAATGATACTGTTTCGCTGGAGAAATACCTTAAAGTTGAAAACGCTGTGATGGCTATTAACGGGAAATAAAAGCCAAACATCAAAAAGCTGATACCGTTGCTTACTTCACTATCATGGGTGGAATATTTAAACCCGGAGTAGTTAGCAAATATGATATAGCTAAAAAATGCTGCCCATAAACCGGCTACAACGGCCAATATGGCATATAACGAGGCATATTTTGTTAATGAATTGGTAAACCCGTTAATCAATTTGCCGCTGCGGAATATCATTAACAAGAACAGGAATATCAAAATTACAGCTATGGTATAATATTCCTTCGCCATAAAAGCGGCGTTGTTTGATGGCTTAAAATAATTGAGCACCTTATTTTGAAACATAATAGGCAGCACAATAAAAACTGCCTGTAAAATAAGCAGGCCGACAGCGCCCCATAACAGCATCAGCCAGTTGCGGTTAACCGGCACATGGTCATTAACTTTTTCAAACTCTTCCTTAATTATTTCGGGTTCGCCAATGCGGTGCGATGCGATTAGCCAGGCCTCGTTAGGACTAAGGCCAAGGGCAAGCATATCGTTGTAACTGTTCAGCAAATGAGTGCTCAGTTCCTCAATGTCAACCTGTGTAAGCGCGGTACCGGCAAATGATGCCTTCCATCTTTTCAGGCGGGCCTCTAAGTCAGGCTGGTTTTTATCGGTGTCCATAAGGTGCTAAGTAGGCTATTTAAAAATTCCCAGTTCTTTTTCTCTTGCTTCAGCTGTATTTTACCTTTTTCGGTAATGTTGTAGTAACGCCTGCGCTTATCATTATCGGCAATGCGCCATTCAGACGTGATCAACTCTCTTTCTTCCAGTTTTCTTAAAATAGGGTATAAGGTACCGTCCGAAAATTGGAGCGTGCCACCTGAGGCTTCTTTTACTTCTCTTATTAGTTCATAGCCATAGCTTTCCCCCCGTTTTAATACCGATAGTATTAACGGGATAGAAGTTGCGGCAAGTAATTCTTTTGATACGTTTGGCATAATTGGTAAATCAAATATACATAGAATTTCTATGTAACAAAATTTATTTTCATTTTTTTTGAAAAAACTTTTAACTAACTTGATACCGCATTTCAACCGTTCACTTTTTCTCCTATGGCGAACTCCGGTACTGAGCAGTTAAAACGGGTTTTAAAGCCGATACATTTATGGGCCATTGCCGTTGGCCTTGTAATCTCGGGCGAGTATTTTGGCTGGAACTACGGTTGGAAGGATGCCGGCACCGTTGGGTTTTTGATAACCACGCTGGTTGTTACGGTAATGTACATCACTTTTATTTTTAGCTATACCGAATTGACCACCGCCATACCGCACGCAGGGGGGGCGTTTGCCTATGCCTACCGCGCTTTAGGGCCGTTCGGCGGGCTGATAGCCGGTTATGCCACACTGGTGGAGTTCCTGATAGCTACGCCTGCCATAGCATTGGCATTGGGTAGTTACCTGCATTTTTTGCACCCCGCGTTACCGGTAATTGAATCGGCTGTGTTTTTTAACGTGGTGTTTGTGTTATTGAATATTTCTGGTGTAAAGGAGTCGGCGGTATTTTCGCTATTTATTACCTTGCTGGCCGTGGGCGAGCTGCTGCTGTTTATGGGCATTATAGCGCCGCATTTTAAGCTAGATAATTTTATGGCCAATGCTATTCCTTTTAACTGGGGCGGCGTGGTGTCGGCACTGCCATTTGCGGTATGGTTATACCTGGCTATAGAGGGCGTGGCCATGGTAGCCGAGGAAGTGGAAGACCCTAAACGGAATATCCCACGCGGGTACATTTCGGCGCTGATAACCCTGGTGCTGCTGGCATTGGCGGTAATGATACTAACCGGTGGTATCACCGACTGGCGCAACCTAAGTAACCTTGATTATCCTTTACCCGAAGCCATTGCCGTAGTATTGGGCCGTGCCAGCGGGTGGACAAAGCTATTTGCCAGCATAGGCCTGTTCGGACTTATCGCTTCGTTCCACGGTACGTTGCTGGCTTCATCCCGGCAGGTATTTGCAATGGCGCGCAGTGGTTACCTGCCGCGCTTTTTATCAACAGTAAATACACGTTTTAAAACGCCGCACTGGGCCATTTTAGCAGGTGGAATAATCAGTACCATTACCCTCTACACCGGGAAAACTAACGAAATTATTATCCTGTCGGTACTTGGCGCGGTGGTCATGTATATAATGGGCATGCTAAGCCTGTTTGTGTTAAGGGTAAAGGAACCGGGGTTGGAACGGCCGTTTGCTTCACCATTTTACCCGGTGTTCCCGGCAGTGGCGTTAGTTATTGCTGTGATATGCCTGCTGGGTATCATGTATTTTAATTGGTGGATAAGCCTGGTATTTTTTGTGGTACTTGGTGTAGTTGCTGTAATATTTATACTGATTGGCAAGCATAAAA
>JBDSIC010000306.1:0-3919 GCA_039918195.1 Mucilaginibacter sp. | reverse complement strand
AAAAGTATTGACCCAGTGCTATGTTATTGCTTCGTTTAAGTCCCTCGGATGTGCCGGCTTTAAAGTTTACGGTAGCTACGCTGCCGCTTTGTGTAAACGATTGGTATTGCGGGCCTATGCATGTTACATTTTGCTTGTAGTCATTTTTAAGCGCCAGTAAGGCCAGGCGTTCGCCTATAGGTTTTTTTATACGCGGATGTATCTTTATCAGTTCGCCGCAATCAAGGGCGATGGCCATGCCTGTGCCGGGCACCGCGCGGATATTAGCCTGGGCTTCCCTAAAAAAAGCATAATCATTGGCCACCGGGTTATCGCCCCAGGGATCTGTCGCAAAAAAACGGGCGGCAAGCGGAGTCATCTGCACATAGTAAAATGGCAGCTGCCCCTGGTTAAACAGTTCGCGCCAGTTTTTTATCAATGCTGAGTTTAAGTTGGTGTAATTACTCGGCGGCAGGTCGGCGCGGTTATTTTCGCCCTGGTACCATATAAATCCTTTTATGGATAAATTCCTTAACGGGTAGATCATCCCGTTATATAATTGAGTAGCGCTGTTTTTGTTAAGGTTATTGTAAACCGCCAGTTTGGGGTCGTTTTGCAAGGTTTCTTTACTCACCCATTCTTCGGCAAAAGTTCCGCTTGCGGCAGATATAACTATCCCGATAGGTATGTTTAAGCTGGTATTTAATTTACGTGCAAAGTAATAAGATACCGCGCTTATCGACCCTGCACTTGCCTTGGTGGGCGAGCATACTATCCACGGATTTTTACCGCTTACGTCATTTCTCAGGTTTGGTGTAAGTGAATAGCCTACAGTCAAAGCCCGTATCTGCGGGTAATTGGCTGCCGCGATCTCGGCCTTGTAGTTTATTACCCCTTCAAAACCAAAAAACGGCGAAACAGAATCAACCGGCATTACCATGTTCGACTGGCCCGAGCATATCCACACGTCGCCAATAAGTAAATTACTAAAGGTAACAGATGGCTTGCCTGTAACTGATGCCACCAAGGTTTGCGGAGCGGCGTTTGCACCGGCAGCAGGTATAGCCAACTGCCATTTGCCTGCGCCGTCGGTTATTGTACTTACTACAGCGCCATTCCAGCTGGCTTTAACCGATACCACCGCGTTGGCCGAGGCTGTACCCCATACCTTAAAGGGTTTATCACGCTGGATAACCATGTTGTTTTGGAAGGCATTGGTCACTGTAAAGCTATTGGCTTTAACAGTGTCACTGGCAGGGAGCTCATTAAATCCCCACAACTGCGAAGCCAGCCCTGTATAGGGCTTAAGCTGTATCATGCCGGTGCCGCTTCCGGTTAGGGCAAGGCCGTCGGCTTTGTTTATTACTTTGTAGGATTTACCGCTTACCAGACTTATTTTCCAAAGCTGCTCAGCATCGGCAGTCTTTTTGTTCTGCACAACAACCCGGGTGCCGTTGTAATTATACGATTGCGCGTACAAACCGTTTTCCAAATTGGAGATAGTATAGTCGGCATTGCTCACCCGCGTTACTTCCCATTTTTGGAAGGTTGTACCTGTGTAAGCGCTTAATTTATAGGTGCCGCCAACAGTAGTCGAACTATTGGCTACTTCGGCCCAGTTACCAGTACTATTAATAAACTGGTAATAGTTTTGGTCGCCAACGGCATTCAATGTCAACCCGGTCGAACTTTCTATGGGGTGATCAGTGGCGTTTGCTTGTGGTAAGGAATCTGTTTTTTTACAGCTTTGTACAATTAAAGCGGCAGCTGCCATTAGCAGCAATAAAGGTTTTAGGCGCATTGAAAGTAAAAATTGGGTTAGTAAATCGTTTTATGGGGCTAAATTACAGCAAACCACGTATTTAAAAAACAATTGTAACAAAATGATTACCTGTTTAATGCCGAGGTCCCTATATCGTTAACGAGTTATCGCCTGCTTTAAGTATATATTCCTTCGCTTTCCATTTAAACACACCGGTTGTATTTTGCGGCAGGCTTATCTTTATCTTCCACTTTCCTTTTTCAAGAGAGTAGGCAGCGGCCACTTTCCCGTTAGGGTGCGGTATCTCGCCACTCACTTTGGTAAGGGCGCCCAAATGCGGTTCTACCTTTATTTTGCCAAAACCCGGCGCGTAGCTGTCAATACCCAGTACGGTCCTGAAAAACTCTATGTTAGGGCTGCTGCCCCAGGCATGGCAATCAGAGCGGGTATATTCCACGTTCGAATCCTCCGTCCAGGTAGTAAGGCCGTATTTAATGTTCTCTCGCCAAATACCCAGCCAGTTCATATAATTATCACCTAAACCGGCTTTTACAAGCGCCTGGTACAAATAATATTTAAAGTAGATGGTGCATTGTGTGAGTGAACTATCGGCCAGCATCTTTTTACCCATAGCAGGCAGATCTGTATCGCTCACCATGCCTGTAAGTATAGCCAACGAGTTGGCATGCTGCGAAAAGGTTTCTTTATCCTGGTAGTCTGCATACAGCATTTTTTTGTGGCTCCAATATTTGCTTTGTATTGTTTGTTTTAACTGCCCGGCTTTTTTGCTGTATAATTCGGCATACGCAGGCATACCCATTTTGGCTTCCATTTCTGCCGCCCACAGGTAAGCCGATAGTAATTGCAGATCCAGGATACATGACGAACGGCTGCCATCCGGCCCGCCCATGTTCCAGCCTTTGCCGCCTACCCAGTCAACAAATGTCCAGTACGGCGTATTTTTTAATGAGCCGTCCGGCTGCTGGTATTTCTCAAAAAAGTTTAGTATCGACCGTGTGCCGGCCAGTTTATCCTGTATAAAGGCGCTGTCGTTGCGGTACATCCAGTAATCGTGCAATATTCCTATATACCATAACGAGAAGGTGGATATGATCTGTGTACCCTTAGTTGGGTAACGGCTGTAAGTAACCCCTTCGGCCAAACGCGAGTGGTCCATCAGCTCGATGCCATTGCGCGCCAAACGGTCGTCGCCGCTGTAGTAGTACGATACCATCATTTGTATTCGGGTATCGCCAATGTATTGCAGCTGCTCGTAATATGGGCAGTCGGTATAAGTTTCAAAGGCGTTAAGCCGGGCGGTACGCCAGCCTATATCCAGTATCTTTTGCGATTCGGTATCGCCGCTGTTATAAACGGCGTTCACCTTGAACGGGTAACCGGTAAAAGTGCCGTAAATATCATCAATAACCAGCGGCTCCCCTTTAGTGGTTACAATAACCTCGATATACCTGAAGGTACGGAAGTTGAGGTTGGTAAAGCTTTGGCCGGTTGTGCCGTTAGATATAAGGCTATCCTTGCGTCCAACAAACACTTTGCCTTCTACCACGTCGCGGTTGCCTTTGCGTGATGTTTTGGCATCTGCATACATCGTTTCGGCATATTTAAGCGATATGCCGGCATCCTTGCCCTTGCTAAAATCGAGGGTTACGTATGCGTTGGTCAAAAAAGTTTGGTCGAGTATGAACTTAACTGTGCTATTAGCCGGTACGGTAACCGCCGTTTTTGCAGCCGGGAAGTTTTTAGGGATAGTCATGCCCCATGCCTTACGCATGGAAGGTATACGCTGGTAGGTCATTTCCATTTGCGGCAGTGGCGAAGGCACCAGCATCCAGCTGTACCCGTCCCACTGGCCTTTAGGGTTAGCGCCGAATGACCTTGCGGCCTGCGGCCAGGCACTGTCGTCAAAGCCGGTAGTTGTCCAGCCCTGAACGGATGATTTGTTCATATCTATCATTTCGCCGGTGCTGGCTGCAAAAAATCCCGGTAGTGGGTTGTAGCCTTTATCCTGCAGGCATTTCCAGGTTTTATCGGTATTCAGTATTTCTTCAGCAGCGGTATTGCCCTGTACAATAAATGCGGTGCGCAGGCTGTTGATGGCCTCGGGGCGGTATTGCGCCTCGTTCCAAACCAATGCCGAAACGGTATTTTTGCCTGCGG
>JBDSIC010000305.1:0-2590 GCA_039918195.1 Mucilaginibacter sp. | reverse complement strand
ACGGCTATTTTGGTCCATGTGGGTACATTTAGCTCGTAATAGGGCGGCAGTATCTTTTCGCCATAATCTAAGCGCAGTTTAAAGTCGGTTTTAGTGAACGAGTCGCGGTTACGGAACATATACCACTTAAATTCATTCATAAAATCGGCCGTGCTGGTAAACTCATTGTCGTTATCCTTTAGCTTGCGGAACGCCCGGTTAAGCGCCCAGTGTACCGCCTGCCCAAAGGTAGCCGCCGGGCTTTTCCCCGAAGGCACCCTTATCAAACACTGGAAATAGAACTTCAGCGGGCAATCTAAAAAGTTATTCAGGTGTGTTACTGATAGGGTATAATTCTGCAATAGCTGGTTTATGTAATTCTTATCCAGCAACTCTACCTGCGGTTTATCGGCCTCGTTAAATTGTGTGGCTAAAAACTCTACCATATCATTGGCATCTACCTTTGGGTAGGTAACTTCCAAATGCGACTCGGCTAAAATTTCGCCCACAAACTGTGATGCTTCCTGGTCCTTGCCCTTTTTATCGGTCCGCGCAAATGATATATTCAGGCACTGTTTTGCGCGGGTAATAGCCACATAGAAAAGGCGGCGCGCTTCTTCCTTTTGTGTGATATCATCATCAGGTGAGCCGGTTAGGGTATCGGGATAGCTAAAGCCATGGTTGCGGGCTTTTTTATCCCAGGTATTACGGTCGCAGCCAATAAAGAAAACATGTTCAAACTCCAGCCCTTTTGAGCCATGCGCAGTTAAAAAATTGATGCCATTATCGGAAAATATTACCTGGTTCAGTTCCAGCCTGATATTATTCTTTTTCATCAAATCGATAAGGGCGATGAGTTCTGCAATCGTTATCTCAGGATTTTTGCGGCTTTTAGCTTTTATAAAATCAAAAAAGCTGGTGAGCATTTGCATGTACATGCCCTTATCAGGTTGCTGCATCACAAAGCGCAGGATGCCCATTTTAGCCGTAACCTGCTGAAACAGTTGTTGCAGTGTAAGGCTAACCGTAGCTTTAAGCAGGTAATCAATATCACTTACCAGGAACTTCATTTCCATCCGCAGGTTATTATCAAACAAACCCGGTTGTGCCGGCGGCTGCATCTCGCTGATGTACTTGCGCAATGATGTTTTAGGCGTATCGTTATTATAGGTGCCGTAATTTTCTTTTGCTACTGCGATGCTTGCCTTGGCAATTTCAATAGGCGGAATATTAAACAGGTCATAGTGCATTATCTCGAACAGCAGTTCATCCCCGCTATAAGGCGAATCAAGTTCCATGGCCAAATAGCGCAATATGTTGATGATCTTCTCGCCGAAGGGGATGGTCAGCAGGTCTATTTTGCGCTTGGTATTAACGGCTATCTTCTGCGTATCCAGGTAATGCACCAGGTCTTCGGCCTGGCTGTGGTTGCGGTAAATAACGGCAATTTCGTTTGCCGGGGTGCCTTTAGTCAACTGTTGTTTGATGATCCGGGCTATATCCACAATCTCCTGGTTAGGGTTTTCGTATTCGCGTATAGTAGGTTCAACCACCAGTTCGCTAAAGCGAGGGTGAGATGCCTGCAAGTTTTTATCCAGTTGCAATTGGTTAGTTAAACGCTTTTTATTGTTGTTGATAAGCGCCTTTGAAATATCCAGTATGTGCTGGTTCGACCGGTAGTTGTGCTTTAGCACCACCGTGTGCAGGGTGTTCACATAATCATTGGCAAAATCGAGTATGTTGCCCATGTTAGCACCCTGAAATTTGTAGATAGACTGGTCATCATCACCCACTACAAATACATTCGGCGTATCCCAGTAATTCAACAGGAACTTCAGCAACTCATTTTGTGAGCCGTTGGTATCCTGGAACTCATCCACCAATATGTACTGGTAACGTTCCTGGTAGCGGCGCAAAATATCCTCATTTTCGCGGAAAGCCTTTAGTACCCAAATGATCATGTCGTCATAATCATACCAGTTATTGGCTTTCATTTTGGCATCGTAGCGAGTGTATTCAGCGGCGGCGGCCAGCAGCTTGTTCATCTGCTCAACCACTTTATCAATATCAGCTTGTTTGGGGTCGCCAATGCTAATGCCTTTTACGGCGTTAGCCCTCTTGTAAATATATTCCTCGCGGTTTGGCAGGTCGTCTACAAAGCTTTTAACTGCTTGTTTGATAAAGTCCTCTGTCCAGCTCTCGCGCTTCATGGTCGAGAATAGCGACTTCAGCCTTGAGGCATCATAATACCTGTCGCCGGTGAAACGCTTAAGCACGTGGTTGTTCTCAAAATCATCTATCAGCTCCTGGAACAGCATGGCCGATTCCAGGTCGGATATGGCATCAAGGTTTATCTTGCCGAAGTATTCCAGGTTTTCCTGTATCACCTCGTTACAAAAAGCGTGGAAGGTATAAATGTTGATGCGGTAAGCATCCGGTCCGATAAAATCAAATAAACGTTTGCGCATAGCTACGGCACCGGCATCGGTATAAGTAAGGCACAATATCTCGCCGGGCAGCGCGTCGGTATCGGTAAGTATTTTGCCAATACGTGCCGCCAGTATCTGTGTTTTGCCCGTCCCGGGCCCGGCAACTACCAAAACAGGGCCAT
>JBDSIC010000304.1:0-6153 GCA_039918195.1 Mucilaginibacter sp. | reverse complement strand
GAAGAAATATTTGAAAACCGCGAACAAATAGAGATCTCTAAATACTACGAAAGATTGCCTAAACCATCATTGGTGGCTATCCAGGAGTTTTTAGAAGATAAGGTTTATTACCGTAATCCTGCAAAGGAGCAGTAAGCCCCTATCCCCCTAAAGGGGGAGTTTTAATAGCCCAATATTTTTAATAACTTTAATAAATTATGCCCCCTTTAGGGGGTTAGGGGGTATGCTTGAGGGTAAAAACATTATAGTAGGAGTTTGCGGCAGTATTGCGGCTTATAAATCAGCCTTACTGGTAAGGCTGTTGGTAAAAGCCGGCGCTAATGTACAAGTGGTAATGACCCCTGACGCTGCTGAGTTTATTACTCCCCTAACCCTTTCTACCCTTTCCAAAAATCCTGTACACATCAATTATTTCGACCGTGCTAATGGCGAATGGGATAACCATGTTGCCTTAGGTTTATGGGCCGATTTATTGTTGATAGCACCCGCAACTGCTAACACTTTGGCTAAAATGGCCGGCGGCCTATGCGATAACCTGCTTACCGCTGTTTACCTGTCAGCCAGGTGCCCGGTTTATTTTGCACCGGCTATGGACCTTGACATGTGGAAACACGCCGCTACCGTTCAAAATGTAGCTAAACTACAATCGTACAGCAATGTGTTGATACCGGCGGGTACCGGCGAGTTGGCAAGCGGCCTTTATGGCGAAGGCCGGATGGCCGAGCCGGACGAGATCGTTGCGATGTTATCCGACGAAATAAAAAAAAAACTTCCGTTAGCTAACCAAAAAATATTGGTTACGGCCGGGCCTACTTACGAGGCTATCGATCCTGTACGCTTTATTGGTAACCATTCATCGGGCAAAATGGGGTTTGCTATTGCTGATGAACTGGCCGCACTGGGCGCAGATGTTACCCTGGTAGCTGGGCCTACCGCGCAGATAGCTAAGCACTCATCTATAAAACGTATTGACGTTATTTCAACAGCCGAAATGCTGCAAGCCTGTATACAACAATATGCCGACAGCAAAGCCTGTATCATGAGCGCTGCGGTTGCTGATTATGCGCCGGTGAGCATTGCCCCGCAAAAAATAAAAAAGCAAACAGCCGACCTGAATATCGACCTGAAAAAAACGACCGATATTTTAAAAAGACTGGGCGAAAGCAAGCGCGACGATCAAATATTGGTGGGCTTTGCTCTTGAAACCGAGAACGAGGAACAGTACGCCATTGAAAAGCTGCAAAAGAAAAACCTCGACCTGATCATTTTAAACTCATTGAATGATAAAGGCGCCGGTTTTAAGAACGACACCAATAAGATAACAATGATTGATAAGTTTCTTCAAAGAACTATATTTACGTTGAAATCAAAAAACGAGGTTGCTCGCGATATTTGCGAAAAAGTTACCCAGCTAATAAACCAATGAGAAAACTAAGCCTGTATATTCTGTTCATTTGCCTGGGTTACACTGCCGCCGCGCAAGATCTGAACGCGCGTGTACAGGTGCTTTCGCCTAAGATACAGGTTACTAATAAGCGTGTTTTTGAAGTACTTGAAACAGCCATGCGCGACTTTTTAAATGGCCGCAAATGGAGCCCGGATGCGATTTTACCACAAGAAAGGATTGACTGTACTTTTATATTAAATATCACTGCCTGGGATAATTCGAGCAGCTTTAGCGGTGAATTACAGGTGCAGGCATCAAGGCCGGTTTTTAATTCGGCTTACACCACCACCTTGCTGAATGTTAACGACCGCGACTTTGACTTTAGCTATACCGAAGGGCAAACCATTGACTACACAGACCAGAATTTCCAGGGGAACTTAAGCGCGGTAATGGCCTTTTACGCCTATGTTATAATGGGTATGGATTACGACAGCTTTTCGCGTTTTGGGGGTTCGCCTTTCTTTTCGGCGGCACAAAACATTGTGATAAATGCACAAACAGGCTCGTTCCGCGGCTGGAAAGCTTTTGACAGCAACCTTAACCGTTACTGGCTGGCCGAAAACCTTAACAGCAAACTATATAGCAACCTGCGCAGCTTTATGTATGATTATCACCGCAACGGACTGGACCTGATGAGTGATAACGTAGCAAAAGGACGCGCTGCCATATCAACCATGCTGCCCTCACTTAGCGAAGTTGACCGTAAGCGTTTAGGATCAATGTACCCGCTGGTATTTTTTACTACTAAAAGCAATGAGCTGGTATCTATTTTCAGCAAGGCCAGCCCGCAGGAAAAATCCGCCGCTTTTAATATACTTACCCAAATAGACCCGGCAAATGGCATGAAATATAATGCTTTGCAGGGTAGCAATTGATCTGAATCAGAATTTACAAAATTTTAGAATTGGCAGAATTTGAGTTTCAATTGGAATTATGCGTTGCCATTTTTATCGTAAGTTTCAATGGTGATCGGCATCTGATTTGGCATTCTGTGAATTCTAAAATTCTGTAAATTCTGATTCAGACAATTTCTAAAAATCCCAGTTCAGACAAAAAAAGATAAAAAAATATTTGGTTATACGAAAACTATCGTAGATATTTGTACGAAGAAATTCGTATAGATATGATAGTCGATATAAAACCAACCGAAAGCGAGCTCGAGATATTACAGGTATTATGGAAAAAAGATCATAGCACTGTAAGGGAAGTACATGAAGAGCTTGCAAAAAATAAAGACGCCGGTTATACCACCACCCTTAAACTGATGCAGATAATGCACGAGAAGGGGCTGGTTGAGCGTAACACCGATGCCAAAACCCATTTATATAAGGCATTAATTACCCGCGAACAGGCGCAAAAAACCGCTGTTGATAAAATTATTGCAACGGTGTTCAAAGGTTCTGCGTCTGATCTGGTAATACAGGCCCTGGGCCAGCATACTACATCGAAAGCAGAGATAAATGCAATTAAGAAATATCTGGAACAATTTGATCAGCCAAAAAAGTAAAACAGTATGGAAACTTTAATTCACAACATCAGCCAGGTTTTGGGTATCACTATTCTACACTCGTTATGGCAGGGATTGCTGGTATACCTTTTATTGAAGATCATACTTTCTGTCGCGCCTTCGCTGTCGTCAGTTAAAAAGCATAATATCAGCTTAGTTGCGATAGCACTAATGGCGGTTTGGTTTATAGCCACTATTACGTTACAAGTTGGCCGTGTGCAATGGCTTGCCAATGAGGCTGTGGCGGCAACAGCACTTCCTTTAAATAATTACATTCCGCAGGCGGCAACACACAGCGCGCAGCCTGATAACAGCTATTACTATGTAATTAAAGGATACCTGCCGTATATCACAGTAGTTTACCTGATAGGCTTGTTGCTGAATATATTAAAGTTGTGCTTTGCCTGGCGTAATATTAATCTGGTAAAAAAGTCGCTAATGCCTGCTGGCCATTTGGAGAATATGGTTAAAAAATTCAGCCTGCAAATGAATATTAAAAGGGATGTATTGGTGAGTTACAGCCGCATGATTGATGTACCGGGAGTTATCGGTTTTTTTAAACCGGTATTACTGCTTCCCATAGCGATAACCAATGACCTAACTAATGCCGAGGTTGAAGCTATCCTGCTACACGAACTATCGCACATAAAGCGCAACGATTACTTGCTTAATTTACTCCAGCAAATTATTTCGGTAGTGTTGTTTTTTAACCCTTTCGCGCTGCTTATCAACCGTATTATTAACAGCGAACGCGAGAACTGCTGCGATGATGAGGTAGTAAAAATAACCGGGCAACCGCTTATATATGCAAGGGCGCTGCTTACCCTTGAGCAAAACAAACCCAATAATTTACAACTGGCGCTGGCCGCCACAGGTAAAAGATACCACCTGCTAAACCGTATCGAACGTATTATGACAGCAAGACAATTAACCGTGAACGTACGCCACATATTAGGGGCTGTACTATTGTTCGCCTTTAGCCTGGGCAGCATTGCCTGGTTAAACCCCGAAATAAAAAGTGACCATATTAAACTTACAATTGTAAACCCGCTTTTAGCAAGTTACCTGTTCACAGATACTATACCAGCAGCAAAATTTAAGAAGCAAAAACAGGATAAATTAACCCGGAAAACCAGTAAAAAAACAACGATCATCACTACATCGGACGACCCGGAACTGGAGCGCTTATCAAAAGAGATAGAGAAACATGGCGAAGCTCTTGGGAAACTTTACGACAGTCCGGAGTTTAAAAAAATGACTGCCGAATTAGAGAAAAAAAGTGAAGAAATAAATGACCTCAACAATAGTCCTGAATTCAAAAAACTACTTGAAAAACAGGAACGGTTTTCGGAAGATTTTGATAAAAAGTGGAATAACAATCCTGAAATTGAAAAGCTTCACAAGCGAATGAGCGAACTGGGTAATGATATTGAAACATATTACAGCGGTCCGGCCTATAAAAAAATTGAAAAGCAACTTGAAAAAGAAATCGCATTACTGGATAAATCAAAACCGGGCACGGCTGCATACTATAAGCACCAGGCCGAAGTAATGCGTTTAGCTCAGGCAATAGGTCAGCAGGCTACGACACCGGAAATAAGTCAAAAAACTGCCTTTATGGGACAACTCGGGGCACAAATTGGCCAGATATATCAAAGTGATGATTACCTAAAACACCAGGAGCAACTCAAAGCTTTATCTGATAGCATCAGCAAAGTTGTTAACAGTAAGCAAGCCAGGCAACACATGGAAGCCATGAAAATCATGAGCGAAAAAATGCAGAATTTTCAAAATAGTACAATGGTTAAGAATGAGCAAAAGCGTTTGCAGGAGGCCACTGTTAAATTACAGGCTTACACTAACAGCCCGGCCTTTAGAAAACGGATCCAGCAGTTACAAAGAGAGGCACGGCTGAGAATACCCGAACAGCCTGAAAAAGTTGAACAACCCGAACAACCCGAGCTACCAGAAGCACCAGAAGCACCCGAAGCCGTGGACAATTAATATCCACTTAAAAAACTATTTAATTTAGCATATACAAATAGCTAATTGTAATTTAGTATCCTCAAAACAAGAGGATACTTTTTTTTATGCTTCAAAAGCTCACCATACATAATTACGCGCTGATTGATAACCTGGAAATTGGTTTTGATGCCGGGCTAAATATACTTACCGGCGAAACCGGCGCGGGTAAATCTATTATATTGGGTGCACTGTCGCTCATTTTAGGGCAACGTGCCGAGAGCCGTTACTTTTTTAACCAGCAAAAAAAGTGTGTGATAGAGGGATTGTTCCGCATAGAGGCGTTGCATTTGAAAGCCTTTTTTGAGGATAATGACCTGGACTATGATACCGATACTGTTTTAAGGCGAGAGATAACTATTGATGGCAAATCGCGGGCATTTGTGAATGATACGCCGGTTAACCTGAACACGCTGAAACAACTTGGCGAAAAGCTGATAGACATCCACTCGCAGCATGCTACCGCTGAAATAAATGACCCGGAATTTCAACTGCTGGTGGTTGATTCGGTTGCCAAACACGCGCCTTTGCTAAATGATTACCAGGCAAAATTTAAACTATATAAAAAAGAAACAGCCCGCTTAAAACAGCTTATTGAAGAAAGCGACAAGGCCAAAGCCGATCTGGATTATTACCAGTTCCAGTTTGACGAACTGGAAAAGGCTGCGCTTGACGCCGATGAGCAGGAACTATTGGAGCAAGAACTTTATACCCTAAGCAATGCCGAAGAAATAAAACACAACCTGTTAGGTGCAAATTTTTTATTGCAGGAAGGCGAAGCCGCGGCACTGATACAATTGAAAGATGCCGGGCAGCAGTTATCAGCCTTGGAAAAATTTAACCCGGCAATTGAGGAATTGCACCAACGGCTGAACAGTACTATCATCGAACTAAAAGACATTGCCGCCGAAATTGAAGGCATTGAGCAAAAAACACATACCAATGAGGTCCGCGCCGAAGAAGTGAATACCCGTTTAAGCCTTATATATAACCTGCAAAAAAAGCACCGCATAAATACCAATGCCGAATTGCTGCAACTACAGGATGACCTGTCGGAAAAAATACAGCAGGCCTTGTTTGGCGACGACGCGATAGAACTATTGCAGCAGGAATTGGCTGCCGCTAAAAAAGAACTGGAGCAACTATCGGCAGAGCTTTCGGCCAACCGTTTAAAGGC
>JBDSIC010000303.1:0-5916 GCA_039918195.1 Mucilaginibacter sp. | reverse complement strand
GCACAAAAATAATCAGCCCTACAAGCCATAAAAACGCTACCGTAATACTAATAAACAAGTTAAGCAGCATACACACCACCGACAGCAGCAGGAAAATAAACAGCGGCGGCCGCAGCAATATCAACCCAAACACAAATTGGTTGCGGCTAAGGTTAGTTATGCCCTTGCCTATCATGGTAAAGCCAAAGCCAAAATACTTGAACCAGGTATTTATCCAGCGCGAACGCTGTTTCACCAATTGGTCTGGCCGGGTGGTTTTTTCATCATATACAATGGCATCGCCGGTAAAAGCTATGCGCAGGTTGCGGCCAACAATGGCGGCCTGTAAAACCTTATCAAAACCGGCGCCCGAAATATCTGTATGTTCCAAACATTCGCGATACAGGTTGGTAGTAAAGGCCATGCCCGACCCTGCAAGCGTAGCCGACGAGCCAATCTGGAAAAGCAATTTACCATCATAAAAATGATAGTAAATATCCCGGGCTGCATCTAAACAGGCATAATTGGTATCCAAATTCTTCGCCTCGCGAATACCCTGTACCGCGCTGAAACCGGCAAAGAACATTTTATTCAGTTCTTCAATGTAGTTGGGATGCACCAGGTTATCACTGTCGATAATGGTTACCCTATCGTGCGGCCGCCTGAAATTATTAATGGCGTAAAAGTGCGATTTAATGTTGTTGGCCAGTATTTCGGGCGGACGCAGCAATACTACCCTGTCATCGTTAAAATTAAGGCCGCTGATATCGCATTTATCTGCTACCACATAAATGAGATAATTATTGTATTTAACCCTTAAAATGGAATTGACAACTGCCGGCAGGGATGAGGTTTCCTCGTAGGCGGTAACGATAACGGCATAATCCGGCTCATTAATATCGCTGACGTATTTGCGCTTACGGGTAAGCCCCGACAGCAGGTACAGCAAAAACGGTAAAACAAGGTTATACCCTATTAATACTTGTATAATAACCCAAATAAATTTAATTACGGCCATATAAAGTATGTTAAACTATGATTTCTTCTTTTTCCTCGCAAGCTTTGGCTCTTCGGGCATTTTATTAAGCACCCAGCCTATAAACTTGTGACGTATGCTTTTGAGATAGCTTATATTTTGCTTCATTTCGTCGGATAGGTTCTGACCCGATTCAAACACCGCCAGCACCTTATCAGCCACCACAACCCATTCTTTCGACCGGTTAAGCGTGTCTAACGCCGATGACTCGATGATAATAATATCAAAATGATGTTTTAACTCATCAAACTTGCTCTTTACCTCCGCCTCGGGCTTTATTTCAAATAGGGATACATCACCCCCGCGGTTGCCCCAAACGTTCAGCAGGTTGGTATTCCTTAGTTCGTCGTCGGTTACTTTGCCTTTCAAATAATCCTCCAGGTATATTTGCGGATGTACTTTGTCGGTGATATCCGAATCCTCAAAGTTGCCGTCTATCAACAACACTTTTTGGTTGATAATAGCCCGCGAATAGGCAAGGCTAATGGCCAGCAGGGTTTTACCCTCGCTTGGCAACATACTGTTTATGAGTAATATTTTGTTTCCATGCATTTCGTTATCTATCTCGAAGCGTATAGAGCGCAGCAGGTTTTTAAATACCCTGGTTTGATTAGTACCCTCGCTGGTATCCCATATCTTTTTAAAATCAATAACGCTGTTACTAAGCAGGTTAAGATGACCCAGTACAGGCACTTTGGTACGGTTGGCCAGTTCCTTAGGTGTTTTAATGGTATTATCGAAGAAGAAGAAACCGAATAATATCAGCACATAACCCGCAAATGTCACCACGCCGCCTATCATTACCAGCAGCATCTTCTTTGATGGCTGTGCCAAGCCCGGCATGGCGGTTATTACCTGCCTTAACTGGGTAGAATAGCCAGCTTCCATACTTGTCTGGTTATATTTAGACAGTATCGACAGATATTCCTCCTGCGCTACATCAATGGCTTTTTCGTACGAGCCTACTACGGCTTCATGGGGTACCAGTTCGTCTAACCGTTCGTTAAGCCGGGACAACTCACTATTTATAGGCGAAATACTGTTTTTTGCAATTACATTTTTGTTTTGCAGGTCCATTTTTTGCTGCACCAGGTTCTGCTTAACCGTAAGCGGGTTAAACACATACTTGTCTGACGATTGCAGCACTTTTGTGCCTTGCAGCCTTTTCAACGAATCGATACGGGCTTTATAGCTTTCATCAAAGCCGCTTTCTACATAGGCATCGGTAGCTCCTTTAAGTTCTTCATCAAGCTGTACTATCTGGCTGTTTACCCGCACCTGCGAACTTTCAAGATATTGCCTGTCCGAAGGGTCGAAACGGCTGTCTATTTTGCGGATGGCGGCATCTGTGGATACCACATCTTTTTCGGCGGCCTGCCTTTGGGTTTCAAAATCTGATATCTGTCCGTAAAGAGTAGTTGCCTGCTCACTCAGGTTAAGCACCCTGTTAGCAATTTTATACTCCCTTAACCGCTTTGTTTTAACGGCAAGCGAGTCCTGCTTTTCGCGCAGCAAATCGGCTAAAAAGTTAACCGCCTTACGCTGGTTTTCCCTAACCATCGAGGTATAATAAGTGATAAACTCCTTGCACAAGGTGTTTACTACATAGGCCGAAAGCTCAGGGTCTTCGGCATCAAACTGTACATTAATAAAATCGCTGGCCTCGGCGCGGTAAATAAGCAGCGTTTTCAGCAACGACTTATCATCATACTGCATCGATTGGAGCAACTGGTTAAGCCCGTTCTGGTCGCGGTTAAAAAGCGACAGGGATTGCTTTTTCTTGTACAGATCAGTAAAAACATCAAAGGCGTGCCTGCGGGCCTCGTCGCTCAAGTCGTTCAATAATTTACTGGGCTTGCGATATGGCTTATTGCTGGTAAGATCATGTAAAATAAGCTGGTACGATACCTGGTCGAGCATTTTTTTCGACCGCATCATTTCTATCAGGTTGCTAAACTCCTGTGCTACGCGCGATTCCTGGGTGATAGGATTACTTAAAACCTGCTGTGTCTGGTCAACAATACCCGTGGCTATCTGTGCCTGCGAGCTGTATACATCGGGTTGATTACGTACTAAAAAATAGGTAATAATTATCGCTACAACCGGTATAGCGATCAGGGTATATTTATGCTTTAAAAGGAGCTTGTAAAAATTCCTTAATTCCATTTATTTTATATTTTCCAGCTTATCACCCAACATCTCTTCCAAATCAGCTTTGGCAATAAACATATTCCCCTCGGCCTCTATCTTCGATTGTATACGTTCGGCATACTGTATTTGCATGGTGTTATATGCTTCAAAAGCAATTTCACCCTTTTTATATTTATACTCTGTTTCCTTCATCGCGTTTTCCGACTGCACCATTGTACGCGATTGTACTTTAAGCTGGCTTACACGTTGGATGTAGGTATAGTACCTCCGTTTTACTTCGGCTGCAATGGTCAGGTCGTACTCGTCCTGTTCATTTTTGGCTATCTTCAAATCACTTTTAGCTCTGCGAACATTTACGGGCATGCGCAGCAGGGTGCCAAGGTTAAAGAACACGCCTGCCTGGAAACCTTTAAAGTAACTCGTAGTGGGGTTAACAGGGTCGATAACCGTATTTTGATTAGGCTGATAAATATAAGATACCGTTAAAGCGTCGAATATGGATAAGGATGCCAGCGAAACATTGGCTTTTGCCACATCCACCCGGTTTCTAAATATTTTGTACCGCGGATAATTTGCCTTGGAAACATTAATAAGTTTCTCCACATACTCGCCCGAAATATCTTGTATGATGCTCTCTTGTGCCAAAACACGCTTATTACCAGCAACTAACATTAAAATAATAAATACGGCAAGTACTCTTGTTTTCATTAATAGCGCTTTAAAATGTAATATCTCTGCAATTTAACTTAATGCGTTAAATATCACAGAAAAATACAATAAAGTTTTTCACCGATAGATGAATGGCTATATACGCTAAAAACCAAAATTAGGTTTGGTATTTCTGACAACTGCCACCCGCTATGTCACACAAAAAGGGCTAATTCGGTATGGCCTACTGTCGTTTATCACACGCTGTTAAACGTAAAAAGCCCGTGCTTGCGCACAGGCCTTTAATTGATTGAGTGAAAAAACTAAGACACTGTTAAAGTATTGCCATCAATGGCGATATCAAATTCCGCCAAAGGCCGCGCGGCAGGACCTAATAATACCTCACCCGAGTCACTGAACTGGCTGCCGTGAAGCGGGCAAATAAATTTGCCTTGTGTGCTGTTATAGGCAATAGTAGTGCCTTCGTGTGTACAGGCTGATTGTACTGCGGTGAACGAGCTTACCTCGTTGCCGGCTGCCAGGCGTACCAGTATAACCCCGCCCCCTATTTTGCTTTGGCCAACTGAAGTTAATTCGGTACCAAGGTTGGCCGTAAGTTTGTCACCACCACCACCGCCACCCGGGTTGGTAGGCGGATCGGGTTTTGGATTGCCGCCCTTTGACCCGCAACCTACAAGGCTGCACCCGGCACATACAGTTACCAGGCCAATGCCTAATTTTGATAAAAATTCGTTCCTTTCCATAAACTTAATAATTTGATGTGTTTGTGTGTTTCCGTTTGTGCCCCAGGTCAAACATCCGCGAGATGGTGAACCCCAGCCTGTACTGGCCTTTTCCCCACGACGACTCGGTGTCGCTTAAATAATTTATTTCGGATATCGCTTTGGCATTAGTTAAATCGAGGGTAAATACGTGGCCGCCGGTTTCTATTTCGATACCTACACCCAACGGGTCGTAAAATTTGGGGTTATTGCTGTTTCTCCTGAAGCTTGAAAAATTGTGTGCATAGTCTATAACTACGCCAAACCGTTTGGTAAGCTTGTACCGCCCGGCCGCGCCTAAGGCAAAAAACTGTTTCTCGTTACCCGGAAAAAACGGGAATGGTAAATTGGTGCGTATAAACGTGGGCGATACCTGCAATGATAATTTTGACGAGAATTTGCGGGCAATAATGGCCTGTGCCATATATGCGAACCTGCTGCTGTAGCTATCGAATACATGGGTTGTCACCTTGTAAGGTTTTAAGCCGGCTTTGCCTGCCAGCGTTACAGCAAAGGGCATACTGTTATCGGCAGTTTGATGCAGTATGGCATATTTTACGCCCAGTTCTATCAACTGCTCAAACTTGCTGCGGCCAAATTGCACATCAAGGTTATCGGTAATGCCATACTCAAACCCGATGAATATATCACTTGAGTTATCCAACCCGAACAAGGTTTCGCCGCCGCCCTCAGACCCGGCAATATCGCCAAAGCGGTGTATCACCAAAAAGTTAAGGTTGTTCTTTTTCGCCGTTTCGGTAGTTTGCGACGAGATAAGGCGTGTGGCTTTAAAGGTGGCTACCACAGCGTCCGCCTTCCCGCCTTCGTTCATCATATTCAAGACCGAATCTGTGGCCGCCGTATCGTTTTGCGCCCGTAAGCCCAGGCTTACCGCAATTAACAGGAATGATAAAAGGGTTCTTTTCATTTTATTTTGCAGGGTTAGTTGTAAGTGTATAGGTTGCCGCAACATTCATTTTCAGCGTTTCGGCTATATTGTGAAACACCAGCCTGGGTATCTCTATGCGATGGTCGGCACACTTCACCATAAACTCTGATGACATGCTCAGGGTACCGTTGTTAACCATTACAGTGCCTTTAACCGTACGATTTTGTTTTACCCCGTGTACATCAAGCACCCCGGTTACCGTAACCGGGAAGGTGCCGTTGCTGCCCGCATCTATTTTTTCGGATATCTTTCCTTTAAATGTTGCCACCGGGTATTTGTCGCTTTCCATGTAATCCTCGTTAAAATGTTCTTCCATTTTTGATTTTTGGAATTTTAACGAGCGGATTGTTACACTAAAAACCAGGTCGCCG
>JBDSIC010000302.1:0-6228 GCA_039918195.1 Mucilaginibacter sp. | reverse complement strand
AAGATTCATCATTCGGTAAAATAGGCCGTGCGGCTGATGCCGGTACCTTGCAAAGCCTGCTGCAGCAATTCACAGTTAATGAGCAATCCCGTAAGGATATTGCAGAAAAGCTAAAGGAATTTTCGCTTCGCCTTGTACTTACCGCGCACCCAACCCAGTTTTATCCCGGTACGGTATTAGGTATCATGACCGACCTTATCGAGGCTTTAAAGCATAACGATATTAATTCTATTGATGAATTATTACAACAATTAGGTAAAACTCCTTTCTTTAATAAAACTTCGCCAACCCCTGTAGATGAGGCTGTTAGCTTAGTTTGGTTTTTAGAGAATATATTTTACCATGCTTACGCCGGCATACAGTCAACCCTTGAGGATGAGTTTGATATTGACATAACAGACACCCACCAGGTACTTGAGCTTGGTTTTTGGCCTGGCGGCGACAGGGACGGTAACCCCAATGTAACTACGGAAAGCACCAAAGCGGTAGCCAATCTTTTAAGACAGATACTGTTCAGGTGTTACTATCGTGATTACAGGGTATTAAAACGCCGCATTACCTTCCGTGGCTTTGGCAAGACGATAAAGAACCTGGAAAAACTGCTTTATCAAAATGCTTTTAATCCGCATAAGGAACCTACGGATGTGCAGGAAGAAATACTTACCCTGCTGCAAGCCATCCGCGAGATACTTATAAATGACCATGATAGTTTGTTTATTGATATTGTTGAGGGACTGATACGTAAAGTGCGCTTATTCGGCTGCTTTTTTGCCACGCTTGATATCAGGCAGGATAGCCGCGTATTACGCGACGTATTTAAGTTTGCAGCGAAGAAGGCAAAAAAAACAGGTATTAAATCGGCTTACCATGATTTGGATGAGTACGGTAAGCTAAAAGAGATCAGCTTTCACGAAGCTGATTTTACCTGCCCCGAAGATGCAGAACCACTTATTCGCGATACGCTTGACACCATACGGCTGATGCAAAAGCTACAGCATAACAATGGCGAAAAAGCTTGCCAGCGTTTCATTATCAGTAACTGCCAGCAGGCATCAGATATTTTGCAGCTGATAGACCTGTTTTTATGGAGCGGCTGGAAAACAGAAAACCTGACGGTTGATTTTGTACCCCTGTTTGAAACCGTTAATGATTTGAAACATGCCGCCGGTGTGATGGAAAAATTATATACCCATCCGTTTTATAAAGAGCATTTGAAGAAACGCGGCAACGCGCAAACCATTATGCTGGGCTTTTCGGACAGTACCAAAGATGGTGGTTACCTGATGGCCAACTGGTCTATATACAAAGGCAAGGTAGAATTAACCGCTATGGCCCGTAAATACGGTATCGACCTGGCGTTTTTTGACGGACGTGGCGGCCCACCGGCGCGTGGCGGCGGTAAAACGCACCGTTTTTACTCATCAATGGGTAAAGAGATAGCTAATGACCATATACAATTAACGATACAAGGGCAAACCGTAAGCTCGTTATACGGCTCGGTTGAAACGGCAAGGTTTAATATGGAGCAGTTGATACATGCAGGCATTGTATCGGCCTTGCATCCTAATCACCACGACCTTCTGGATGCTAAGCATAAAAAACTGATAGGCGATATGGCCGATGAAAGCCACAAGCTGTTTTTGGCTTTGCGCCAACATCCTTTGTTTTTAGAATATTTAGAGAAATTCAGCCCATTAAAATTGCTGTCGATGGTTAACATCAGCAGCCGGCCAACCAAACGTAATGCGGATCAGCCCTTAAGGCTGGAAGACCTGCGCGCTATTAGCTTTGTCACCTCCTGGAGCCAGTTAAAGCAAAGTATCCCCGGCTTTTATGGTGTGGGTACAGCTTTAAAAAAGATGAAGGATACCGGCCATTGGAAGGATGTGCAGGATCTTTACGGCGGTTCAGGATTTTTCCGCACCATGCTGGATAACTGTATGATGTCTATGTCGAAATCGGATTTCAGGGTAACTGCTTATTTGGAAGAAGATGAAAAGTTTGGCGATTTTTGGAAAATGCTTAAAAACGAGTTTGAACTTACCAAAAGTATGCTGCTTGAACTTACAGGAAGCGAAGGATTAATGCAGGAATATCCTGTTGAAGGCCGGTCAATAGCTATCCGCGAGAAGATCGTGCTTCCGTTGGTTATTATCCAGCATTATGCCTTGCAGCTGTTAAATAACAATACTAATCCCGAAATGACTGATATATATAATAAGCTTATCATCAGGACGGTGTACGGTATAGTTAATGCCGGGCGAAATTTAGCGTAGAACTTTATACAAGGGTTTAGTAAACCAGATGGCTTTTAAATTGTTATGACTTCACAACTGGGGGAATATAACAATGAGGAAACTGATCTGTATAGTCTTAATAATAGTGGCCACGCAAGCATGTACTGACCGCAAAGGCAAAAACCACAATACCAAAGTACTTGCCGATGAAGAAACCACTGCTTTTCTAAATGCGGCCTCAGAGAGCGGTTTAACCGAGATAGAAGCATCGGGGCTGGCACAAAGCAGGTCAAAAAACCCGCGGGTAGTAAAGTTTGCCGGTATGCTGATAGATCATCACACCGCAATAGGCGAGGAGTTGCACCAAATAGAGTCAGACCTTATGGTAGATCAACATGATACCATGAGCGTGGATAAGCAGGAAGCCGTAGCCGCCTTGTCTGAAAAAACAGGGCCCGAATTTGACAAAGCATATATTACCATGATGGTTGACGGGCATAATAAAGCGGTGCAGCTTTTTGAAAAGGGTACAGCAAGCAAAGGCGCTTCAGTTAGTAGTTTTGCTAAGAAGAACCTGCCAATGTTAAAAACACATCTTGATTCGGCTAAAGCGATAAATGCTTCGTTAAAATAATTTCAGTTGTTGCTCAACGTCGGTTCCATTTTGCCAAACATGTATACTGCGTTTGTTAACACGCCGATAGTTTCGTATATATGTCAATTATGAAGTTTACCAATACACTATTACTTGCCGGATTATCTATTGTTGTGTTAGCACCTGCTTGTAAGCAACGCAAATTGCTATCAGCAACTACCAAACACTTTTACATTCTATTTGACACCACGCAAAAGCCGCAATTGATATCTAATCAATTTACTTTCACGGAAGGGCCGGCGGCTGATAAATATGGCAATGTATTTTTTACCGATCAGCCTGACAACAAGATATGGAAGTACGGCACTGATGGAAAATTGTCACTATTTATGGATAAAGCAGGCCGATCAAACGGCTTATATTTTGATAAGAAGGGTAATTTGATAGCCTGTGCCGATGAGCATAACCAATTGTGGTCGATTGATGCTAAAGGAAAAGTGACTGTGTTGTTAAAGGATTTAAAAGGCAAGCGCCTGAACGGCCCCAATGACGTTTGGGTAGCGCCAAACGGTGGATTGTATTTTACCGACCCTTATTACCAGCGCGATTACTGGGCGCATAAAAAATCAGAACTCAATGGTGAAAAAGTTTATTATCTCGCCAAAGGCAGCAGTACACCTGTTGTAGCGGATGGCAACCTGAAACAACCCAACGGTATAATAGGTTCGGCAGATGGCAAATACCTTTACGTGGCTGATATTGGCGACAAGAAAACTTATAAATACACTATCAATAACGACGGTAGTTTAACCAACCGTATCCTGCTCATAAATGAAGGCTCAGACGGGATGACGCTGGATGAACGCGGCAATATCTATCTCACGTTCGGTAGTGTGAATATCTTCGATCCTACAGGTAAAAATATAGCCCGCATAAAAGTGCCCGAACCATGGACGGCTAATGTTTGCTTTGGTGGAAAGAACAGGGATGTATTATTTATTACGGCAACCAAGGGTATTTATACCCTAAAGATGAATGTAAAAGGGGATAGGTAACACCCTTTATTTCTCCAAAATAGCGACTTTAAAGTATTAATATTAAGTCCATCTCCTTTGGAGAGGGGTTGGGGTGAGGCTTTCAAATATTCTGATTTTTTGATGTCGATGCCCTGATGATTAGCTTCGGTTGCACACTTATTGTACGCGGCACCATGGCCGTATCCTTATTTCCAGATTCCTCGAAATACAGGTTGGCGATGGTTTTACCCATATGGTTCGAGAACTGGTCGATAGTGGTGATGGATGGGCTGGTCAATTCGGTAAATGGTTCGTTGGCATAACCAAGTATTCCAAGCTCCGACGGTACCTTAAAGTTCATAGAGGTAGCAACCTCTAAAACACCTAAAGCCGAAAAATCAGACGTAGAAGCGAAGATGGCATCCGGAGGCTCGGGCAGGCTAAGCAGTTTGCGGGTGCCCTCTGCGCCTAATTCTTTTGTCCAGGCATTTTCTACAATCAATTCTTCAATTATAGGTAGTTTGTGTTTACGCAGGGCCTTTAAATAACCGGCTTTACGCTGCCTGAAGATATTAAGATTTTGCGGGCCTTCCAGCAAGGCTATACGTTTATAGCCCTGTTCAATCAAGTGGCTTATGCCATCTAATGTAGCCTGCTCATTATCATTAATAACTTTCAGGGTTTGCAGTTCATCAACCACCCGGTCAAACTGGATCAGCTGTATACCATGATCTAATACGTTTTGCAGGTGCTTATAATCGGTGCCCTCGGCAGCTACCGATATGATGATGCAATCTACATGCTGATTGATGAGCGCGTTCACGCATTTTATTTCCTTATCGTGCGATTCATTAGACTGGCAGATGATGAGGTTAAAATCTTTGCTGTAAGTAGTTTCCTCTATACCTGAAATAACGTTCGAAAAAAAATTCTGGTTAATACGGGGCACAACCACACCTATCGTTTTTGATTCGCCTTTACGCAGGTTAGAGGCCAGTATATTGCGTTTGTAGTTTAGTTCGGCAGCGGTTTTTAGTATCAGTTTTTTTGTATCCTCGTTAACATGGTTGCTGTTATTAAGGGCCCTTGATACCGAAGAGGCTGTGATATTGAGTTTGGCAGCAATATCGTATATGGTTGTTCTTTTCTTTGGTTTCATGTGTGGTTAAAGCTAACAAAAAATAATTCAAGCAATCGATTGCAGGTTTAAAAATTTAACCTAAATTCGTTGCAAAATAGCAATTAATAGGAAAACCAATCATAAATCCTTAAACACCATATGCTCTTATTAGGAATAGATATAGGCACCTCATCGGTAAAAACCTGCATTATTGATGCTGATACACAACAAATTATCACATCTGCCCACTACCCGGATGAGGAATCGCCTATCATTTCTTTACACTCAGGCTGGGCAGAACAAGCCCCGGATATGTGGTGGGAGCAAACCCGCCAGGCGCTGAAAAGATGCCATGCTACCGGCAAATACAACCCTGCCGATATAGCCGCCATAGGTATAGCTTACCAAATGCACGGCCTGGTATTGGTTGATAAGGATCAAAATGTTCTGCGTAACAGCATTATATGGTGCGACAGCCGCGCGGTTGAACTGGGCGATAACGCATTTGATACCATCGGTCACGATGTTTGCTTATCGCATATGCTAAACTCACCGGGCAATTTTACCGCCTCAAAACTGGCCTGGGTAAAGCAAAACGAGCCGGAGATATATGCACAGATAAACAAGATTATGCTGCCGGGCGATTTTATTGCCATGAAGCTTACCGGTGAGATAACTACTTCCGAATCAGCATTATCAGAAGGCATCTTCTTTGATTTTAAGAACAATAGTATCTCTGAGGATGTGACTAACCATTACGGGTTTGATAAGTCCCTGTTCCCGCCTGTTCACCCGGTGTTCTCATCTCATGGCGAATTAAAGGCATCGATAGCGCAGGAACTTGGTTTAAAGGTCGGCATACCTGTAACTTATAAGGCAGGCGACCAGCCAAATAATGCCCTTTCATTAAACGTACTTAACCCGGGCGAGGTAGCTGCCACAGCCGGCACATCAGGTGTAATATACGGCGTTAGCGATAAGCTGGGCTTCGACCCGCAATCACGCGTAAACACCTTTGCACATGTGAATTATACGCATGACCTAAAGCGTTTAGGCGTATTGCTTTGCATAAACGGCACAGGCAGTTTATACCGCTGGACAAAGAACCTTTTTGGCACCGCAGCAAGCTACACCCAAATGAACGATGAGGCCAAAACAGTACCACTGGGCAGCGACGGCCTTCGCATTTTACCTTTCGGTAACGGTGCCGAGCGTATGCTGAATAACAAACTGATAGGTGTGCATTTACACAATATAGAC
>JBDSIC010000301.1:0-17569 GCA_039918195.1 Mucilaginibacter sp. | reverse complement strand
ATTAATTTTCAAATTAATTACGCCGCATGCTTATCAATTTGGTTTTCCTCCACTAATAGGTAATTTATCCAATGAAATATTAGAAAGCATAAAACAGAAAAAATTCCTGATCAATGAAATAAATCTTGTTGAGTTAATTGATGCGAAATGGAATAATAATACAATAGTGTTTGAAGATTTAGAAGGGTATCAAGAGATAGATTTACCAGAAATTAAGCCCCCTTATGATTTAATATTTTATTCCGACACTTATGATAATGAAGCTGTATTAGAGGTACCCATTTTTAAAGTACAATTCCAATTGAAAACAGGATATATTGCAATCTACTTGGACGAATTAGATGGTAAATTATTGAAAGAAATAGAAGGTCAAAAGTCACAAACTATTTACTTTTCAGTCGCTGATGATAATCAGCGACTTTACGAAATAATAAAACTAAAGCCGAAAATCAATACACCAATAAAATATCCTGATGAAGCGTTAGTTTTATTAGTATTACCTAATTTGAAAGACTCTTTAATACATTTTACAGTTAATTTAAAGCTTCATAATTTACACCAACCACCTTGCGCCAACCAAAATCCTGTAAAGCAAAACGGAAGCCACCTCTTGCGATCGTGCTTCCGTTTCAGCTCTATGCGCAACCGTAGTCGTTCATAAAGCATTAAGTTTTGTGTAACATAACCTGCCAGATCTCGCCTCTTGCCCTCGCGGGCCCCCGGCTGCTTCATGGCCATTGCTTCTTGTCGCTTTAACTCCGTAGAGTGCCGCGCCTTCTGCAATGCCTCGTTAATCACGTTTCGGGCATTGTGGCTTGCGCCGGTCCCGCTTTTTGTTTGATTCAGGTAACTCCCTTGATCTTTAGCGCTCCCGAAGGTTTGCCCGATTCAATTTCTGTTTCCCTGTAAGGCTGTCAATGTACGTCGTTCTTAATAATACTAAGATAGGAGGCCGGGGCACTTTTGTCAAGTACTTTTTTACATTTTTTCTTAACAGGTTATTCACAATTTCATCAACACCGCTTTACCGTTTGGCAATTTGCTGATTAACTATAATTAGTTGCTCTTCAGTATGGTTATCAACAACTATGTTTTACACATTTTTTTCTAAAACAGGCCATTAATGTCTTAGCCTCTATCACATAATATGCGCGTTTTTAAATTTTTTCGGGTAAATGTTTCCAATATCGTTTGGGAATATGCCGAATGTGCAGCTTCATATTTTTACGTGAGGGGATATTTACACTCTTAAAATAGTTCTTCCAAAGTTGCTGGTATACAGATTCATCCTCGGTAAACGCGGCAATTACATTACCTGCTTGATGGCTTTCATTAAAATCCATCGAAATAAACTGTGTATCGTGCAGGTCGTAATGTATGCCGTACCGGCGCTTTATATCATAAATGATCCACTTTTGGTCGGCATAGCGGTTTTTAAAATGGCGTATTAATAAAGGCAGCACATTAAAGTCAGGCTCAACAGCCGAATAAAAGGTGCCATCCTGCAATTTCTGAAAACGCACAAATGCCTCCATACGATGTTTTTCGCGGCGCACCATCCGCACCATTTCAGATACACGCATTACATGCCTGTTACCGTAGTCCTCTTCAATATTCTGCTGCGCATCAAAGGCGTAGCGTATGTAACCTACCAAATGTTGCTCCTCGCCGTCCATTTCGGCCATGTGGGCAATGTATAAACGTTGCACCCCATCGGCCGATAGCTTTTGCCGCAAGCCTTTCAACACCCGCACCGCGCGCCCGTTATCAGTAATCACCTGAACCACGTCTTCGAATAAGGCGCTGTTGTGCCACTCCCCTTTTTGCAGGTTTATGTGCAGCAGCTTGCGCTCGTAAATTTCATAAACGGCTGTCAGCAAGCCTTCAAAAGTACCGTCGTACACCAATTTGGTCATCATTTAAAACAGGCTTAGTTGGGTTTGCGAATTTTTAAGGTACTTGCTTTGTGATTCAGCCAGTATAAACTGCTTTATGCGGGTACCGGTAAGGTCGCGCCTTTCAAAATCGCGGCTGTTGCAGGTTATAAAATACCGGGCGCGATTTATCGCTACGCCCATTCGCTTTATATGTTCCCAGCCCAGGCGGCCAAACTTGCGTGCGCTAACAATTTTTTGGGCCGATAAAAGACCTATGCCTGGCACACGAAGTATAAGTTGCAGTTCAGCCTTATTTATATCCAGCGGGAAAACCTGCATGTTGCGTATGGCCCAGCTTAACTTCGGGTCGATATCAAGGTCGAGGTGTGGTTGGCCTGTATTTACTATTTCGTTTACCTTAAAGCCGTAAAAGCGCATTAGCCAGTCAGCCTGGTACAGCCGGTTCTCGCGCACCATAGGCACAGCAGTATTCAGCGCAGGCAGGCGATTATCGGCCAAAACTGGCACATAACCTGAATAGTAAACCCGCTTTAAGTTGAAATTTTTATAAAAATAATTGGCCGCGCTTAATACCTGCTGGTCATTTTCGGGCGTAGCACCAATTATCACCTGTGTACTTTGCCCTGCGGGGGCAAACATGGGCGCTTTTTTAAACAGCTTTTTTTCTTCCCTACGTTGGATGATCTCATTCTTCAAGAAGTTCATTGGCTGTATCATGTCCTGGCGGTTCTTATCGGGCGCTAATAATTTAAGCCCTGCTTCGGTGGGCATTTCTAAATTAACACTAAGCCTATCAGCATATAAACCAGCCTCGCGCATGAGTTCGTCGCTTGCGCCGGGGATAGATTTAAGGTGTATGTAACCGTTAAAATTATGTTCGGTACGCAGTTTTTTGGCAACGCGCACCAGCCGTTCCATGGTATGATCGGCATCTTTAAATATACCCGAACTAAGGAACAAGCCTTCGATATAATTGCGGCGATAGAAATTAATGGTAAGATCCACCACCTCCTGCACCGTAAATGCGGCGCGCTTTATATCATTGCTTTTGCGGGATACGCAATAAGCACAATCAAATATACAATGGTTGGTGAGAAGGATTTTTAACAGCGATACGCATCGCCCATCTTCGGTATAAGAGTGACATATACCGTTGCTGGCATTGCCCAAGCCCTTATTTTCGTTTTTGCGCTTACTACCGCTTGATGCGCATGATACATCATACTTGGCTGCGTCAGCCAGTATATTCAATTTTTCGGTAATCCGGTCAGTATTCATATCAAATCAAAATTACTAATATTTTTAGCAATATGTAATTTAATATAAAATACCTTACTCCTTTTTAGTTTAATTGACTAATTAAATATCGGTTTTCTTTATAATGCTTTTTATGACATCATCTAACCGGTTACTACTTTCCTCCAGCATATTGATAATAGCGGTTTCGCTGGTGTTGAGGTTAAGTTTTTTAAGGATACCTACTAAACCCATAATATTGGCTAAGGGTGCCCGCACAATGTGCGACTGCTCATAGGCAATGGCATGTAGCAATTCCTGTTTATCTTCCAGGTCTTGGTGTATGGTTTTTACCTGTTTTTTTGTGCTTTCAAATTCAGTAATATCGTATCCCAGGCAAAAAACACCCTGCGGCTCGCCATTTTCAACCATTAAAGTAAACTCCTATTGGGTAACTATATAGCCGCCCTGCCCGTTATGCTTGCGTATGGTAGCCGGGAATAGCTCGCCGGGATGCATATAACATTTTCCACCAACCTCTTCGCATACCTTTATATCATCGGGGTGCATGGTAATATGAAACGGCTTACCTACCATATCCGCGTTTACATGGCTGAAGCTATTTTTATACCTGTTATTTATGTAGGTATAGTTTCCATCATTATCGGTGCAGATAATGTAATAGAAATTAGAGTCGTGAAGCAACGCTTTTGTGGAATCGAAATTTTGTGTTGCCATATCATCTTATACAACCTTTCGAGATAATTGTTTGATTTGAGATAGGATTGGGTTATTTCTAAGTAGAAAGATTGTCATTTTAATAACAGCTAATCTATAGCGATAGCTGCTTCGTTCTTCAGCATGATAGGGCGGAAATTTAACAGGTAAAAAAAGGGTTAAAACTTTTAAAAAATTGTAACCAATAAAATATCGCAAGAGTAATAAATAATTACCCTATCACCTCATTAATGCTCATTTCCCTAATTTCCTTAACCTCATTAATACGCCCGTTTTTAAATGCTTCGCGTGGCTTTAAGCCGAGCAATTGAAACATCGCCATATCGTCAGAAAAAGCCGGGTTTGGCGTGGTCAGCAACTTATCGCCTGCGAAAATGGAGTTGGCGCCTGCCATAAAACAAAATGCCTGCTCTAATGTACTCATTTCGGTACGACCTGCCGATAAACGAACAACCGTTTTTGGCATCACAATACGTGCAGTCGCTATCATCCGCACCATATCCCAAACAGGTACACGGGGCTGGTCGGCCAATGGCGTACCTTTAACGGGTACCAGCGCATTAATAGGTACCGATTCGGGGTGCATAGGCAGGGTACTTAATGTTTTCAGCATCGAAATACGGTCGGCCTCTGTTTCGCCTAAGCCAATGATCCCACCGCTGCACACGGTTAATTTCGCCTTGCGGGCATGTTCAAGCGTTTTTAAACGATCATCATAAGTTCGGGTAGTGATGATACGCTTGTAGTCGTCCTCAGATGTATCAAGATTATGATTGTAGGCATATAAACCGGCATCGGCTAAACGTTGCGCCTGGCCTTCGGTAAGCATACCAAGCGTACAGCAAACCTCCATATCCATCGAATTTACTGCCTTTACCATTTCAAGCACCTTGTCAAAGTCGCGGTTATCGCGTACCTCGCGCCAGGCTGCACCCATGCATAAGCGCGAAGCGCCGCCATCTTTGGCTTTTTGGGCAGCCATTACTACTTCATGCAAAGGCATTATAGCATGTACATCGACACCGGTATTATAGCGGGCCGCCTGCGGACAGTAAGCACAATCCTCGGGGCATCCACCTGTTTTTATTGATATCAGCGAGCTTATCTGCACTTCCGAATAATCCTTGTTCTCGCGGTGAATAGTTGCCGCGCGATAGACCAGGTCCAGCAATGGCGAATGGTATATTTCAGCTATTTCTTCCTGTGTCCAGTTGTTTCTTACCTCTGTCATCTGTAATAATTAATGGTACAAATTTATAATAAAAGCCTGGAAGCTAACCAAAGCGGCAGCAAAAATCCAAAGCAATCAGTAAAAGTGGTGATAATGATGGATGAAGCAACCGCCGGGTCTATCCCTACACGCTTCAAAACAAGGGGAATAGATGCGCCCGTAATACCCGCGATGAGCAAATTAGAGGTCATGGCTAAAAACATAACCAGGCCCAGCATGGGATTAGCATCGTAAAATACGGCTACCAGTAAAACAATTACTCCATTGCAGGCCCCATTTATCATTCCCACTAAAAACTCCTTAAATACGGTGTTGTAAGCTTGCCTGTCGGTAAGGTCGCTTAGCGATATACGCCTTACGGTTACCGCCAGCGCCTGCGTTGCCGCGTTGCCACCCATCCCGGCTATAATGATCATATAGGCGGAAATAATGGAAAGTTTTGCCGCAACATCTGCAAAGCTGCGGATAATAGATGCTGCCAAAAACGCTGTACCCAAATTGATGATGAGCCAGGGCAAACGGCTTTTTACAGCATCCTGCCAGTTACCGGCCAGTTCTTCGTCCTCAGATACACCCGATATTTTTAATATATCCTCGGTATTCTCATCCTCCATTACGTCGATGATATCGTCAACCGTAATGCGGCCCAGCAGTTTCATGTTATGGTCAACCACGGGTATGCTGGTCAGGTTATATTGCGATATCAGTTTGGCTACTTCTTCCTGGTCGAGGTCTGCCTCTACATATACAAAATCGGTTATAACAATATCTTTAATGCGGGTGCCGGCACGCGATTTAATAATGTTTTTTAAGGATACGATCCCTTGCAGGATATCATGGTCGTTTACCGCGAAAATGGTATAAAACTCTTCCATCTCCTCCGATTGGCGGATTACCTCGTCCAAAGCGGTTTTTTTATCAAAATTCACATTTACCTTGAGTACCTCGGTGGTCATCAACCCGCCCGCAGTTTCTTCGTCGTAATTTAAGAGCGTGCGTATATTGGTGGCATCCTGCTGGTCGATATCCTCTAATATCTCCTGCTGCTCATCTTCATCCAGCTGCGAAATGATATCAGTGGCCACGTCATCATCCAGTTCCTCAACTATTTCTGTACGCTTTTCAGGATCAAGGTTGAATAATATATCCTCCGGGTGATGTTCCTCATCCATTTCGGATATTACTTCCGACGCAAATTCGATGGGCAGGATGGTAATGATACGCTCTTTTGCTTCCTGCGGGAGTTTTTCAAACAGAATAGCGATCTCCGAAGCATGATATTCCTTCAGTACCTTTTCCAGTTCCGCATCGTCCCCCTCCAGTGCGGCTTTAATGCGCAGAAAATCGGATTTATCAATTTCAAAAGATTGCATACCCGACTAAATTAAGCAAATTATACCCTAACGGAAACAAAAAAGGGCGATTTGTTATCGCCCAATGATTTAATTTTCTGAATGCTTTGTTTAAGCTGCTTTTTCAAGCTTGAACATTCGAAATTACATCTACCCACTATACAAAAACTTAACCTTCACCCCATCCAAACCATTGATCCTACTAATAGCAGCGTTTACCTGCGACTGCCGGATAGATAGTGTCATCACACAGCGGTTATCAAACTGCTGGTCTATTACAGTCAGGTCCGTTTCCTTCACTATCCGCATCACATCATTCATCTGCATATAATCAAATTCGATGCTATACACATCATTCACAGTTTTTTTGATAACGGCCGCCTTTTTCAATGCTTCTTCTGTAGCTGTTTTGTAAGCGTTAATTAAGCCGGGTACTCCTAACAATGTCCCGCCGAAGTAGCGGACAACAATTACCAGAACGTTGGTTATATCGTGCGAAAGCAGGGTGTTAAGTATGGGCCTGCCCGCTGTGCCGGATGGCTCGCCATCATCATTAATGCGAAAAACAGACCGGTCAGGTGTCAGACGCATTGCCCAGCAGTGGTGCGCAGCTTTAGGGTGATTGGACCTTACCTGATTTAGTAAAGTTTTAATTTCACTTTCTGACTTTATTGGAAACGCATAACCCAAAAATTTGCTGCCACGGTCAGTAAATAAACCTTCGGCAGGTTTTTCTATGGTGAGATAAGTATCTTCGAACAGCATCGAATATTGGACTTATTATTCGATGAGGTAGATTTTTCCAGATTCTTCTAACTCACTAACTACATCGGTGTCGAAAGAAAAGCTTTGTAAAATCCAGTTCTTATCAGGCCTATAAAAAATGAAAACGAATCGTAATGGCTGTCTTTCGTATTTTACCAAATAACTACATAGATATAAATCATCAGCAACATATTTTCTTGTTATTTGACCATATCCACGGTAGTTTCCAAGCTTATGATGAAGTGAATCGAGTTTTACCTTTAAACTCGCTATTTGATCCCCTGATGAGATTAATTTATTTGTTGCCGAGATAAAATCTACAGCTTTAACGGGGCCATCGCTCCTATACTTCTCAAAAAAGAGCTTTATATTTTTAGTAATTTCCGGGTTTTCAGAACGATTGTGTGAACAGTATTCATTGGCTTTTTTACTCTTTATATTATTACATCCTACTGCAATTATCAGTAGAAAAAATATATTTAAAGCAACTTTAAATTGTTTCATAGAAAAGATTTATGTAAACCTAATATTCTTTTATAAAAAAGTCACCTACTACTTTGTAGTATTTGTCAAAATACAAAGGCGATCTGTACCTACGTTGTTTTCAAATTGTAAATACCCGGCAATTTCAGGCGCTCTCAAGCCATTTAGCAAATCAGTACGACCTGTAAATATCCGCGCCTCATCCCATAAGCCTGCTTCAATAAAGGTATTCAGCGTGTAAACGCCGCCTTCAATAATCACCGACTGCACATCCTGCAGGTATAGCTGGTATAAAATATACTGCGGTACAAAGCGGTCGAAATCCTCCAGGGCAATATATTTTGTTTTGCCCTCCACATCGGTCTTATGGTCATTAAAAACCAGTGTTTCGACTGATTGGTCGAATACGTGTAAATCCTTGCTTAACTCCAGCCGGCGGTCGATAACCACCCTTTTTGGCGAGCGGCCTTTCCAGTAGCGGGTATTTAGTTGCGGGTTATCAATGGCTACGGTGTTTTTGCCAACCAGTATGGCATCCTCTTCACTGCGCCATTTGTGTACAAGTTTGCGGGCTTCGGGGCCTGTTATCCAGTACTGGCATTTATCGGCCGGTGCAAAGAAGCCATCGCGGGTTTGCGCCCACTTTAATATGATGTATGGCCGGTGCTTTTGCACTTTGGTAAAAAAACGCCGGTTAATCCATTGGCATTCGGCCTCCAATATGCCTGTAATTACTTCTATACCTGCATCAAGCAGCTTTTCAATGCCCTTTCCATCTACCTGTGCAAACGGATCGCGGCAGCCAATTACTACCTGCGGGATGTGGTGTTTAATGATCAGATCGGCACAAGGTGGTGTTCTGCCATGATGCGCGCAAGGCTCTAACGATACATAAATGATAGCTTGTGCCAGCAGTTCCGTATAGTTTATATGATTTGCTATTACATGGTTAATGGCATTTACCTCCGCATGTGCCTCACCATATTTTTGGTGGTAGCCCTCGCCTATTATTAAGCCTTCGTGCACAATTACAGCGCCCACCATCGGGTTCGGGCTGACCGAACCCGCCCCCAGTTCGGCAAGTTGTAAACAGCGCTGCATATATATTTCGTGTTGGGGCATGGTGCAAAAGTAGCTTTTATGTTACTTTGTTGCATGGAAACTGTAAAGGATGTGTTCAATAAATTCAGGGAAGCGCTGGCCGGGCTGTATGATACCCGTGAAATTGAGGCTATTTCGCTGACCCTATTGGCAGAACTCACACAGCTTTCAAAGGCAAGCATCAAAGCATTTCCCGAAAAAGTATTGGAGGAGTTGGTTATAGCAAAGCTAAGTGAAATATTAACCGAGCTGCAAACCGGCAAACCCCTGCAATACATATTTGGTGAAACGGAATTTTACGGGTTAAAATTCAAGGTAAACCCATCGGTGTTAATACCGCGGCCTGAAACGGAGGAGTTGGTAGAATGGGCTTTGTCGTCGGTTGGTGCGAGGAGTTTAAACATCTTGGATATCGGTACCGGCAGTGGTTGTATAGCTGTAAGTTTAAAAAAGAATTTACCGGACGCACACGTTACTGCTATCGACATATCCGCCGGTGCATTAGAAACTGCTAAACAAAATGCTGAGTTAAATAAGGTGGATGTAGATTTTATTGAAGCAGATATTTTAAATATATCAACAAGCCATTCACTGTCCACTACTCACTACTCACTCATCATAAGCAATCCCCCCTACGTTACCCCAACTGATAAGGAGCAAATGCACGTCAACGTGACCAACTTTGAACCGCATACCGCCCTGTTTGTAACCGAGGATGACCCGTTGTTATTTTATAAAGCCATAGCTGATTTTGCTAAAGACCATCTTACAGAAAATAGCTTGTTATTTTTTGAGATAAACGAGAGCTATGGTAAAGAAACAGTTGATATGCTATCTGATAAACTGTTTAAAAATATTGAGTTAAGAAAGGATATGAGCGGCAGGGATAGAATGGTGAAGGCTGTTGTCTGAACAGAATTTACAGAAACAGATGATTTACAGAATTTTTCTTTTCATTCTGCTAATTCTTTAATTCTGTAAATTCTGATCTAATTACGCGGATGAAATTGAATAATGGTACTTTTCAAATATTCCCTGTCTAAATGCGTGTATATCTCGGTGGTGGTGATACTTTCGTGACCCAGCATTTCTTGTACGGCTCGCAGGTCGGCGCCGCCTTCAACCAGGTGGGTGGCAAATGAATGCCGGAATGTATGCGGGCTGATCGTCTTCTTTATCCCGGCTGATACCGCCAGCTCCTTTATCATCAAAAATATATAAACGCGGCTAAGCCTTGTACCCCTGCGGTTTAAAAACACCATATCCTCTTCGCCTTTTTTTATAGGGGTATGCACGCGCACATCACCTATCCACAACTGTAAAGCTTTTATAGCCGAACCTCCTATAGGCACCAAGCGCTCCTTGCTGCCTTTGCCGGTTACTTTTATAAATTCAATATCCAGTGATAGGTTTGACAACTTCAGTTCCGTTAATTCAGATACCCGCAGGCCGCAACCGTATAGCACTTCTAAAATAGCTTTATTACGGGTTCCTTCGGGTTTGGATAAGTCTATTGCTGCTATGATCTTGTTGATATCCTCATAACTGAGGGTATCCGGCAACTTACGTGTTATTTTGGGCGATTCGAGCAGTTCCGACGGGTCGGACTTGATCATATCATCCATCAGCAGGTACTTATAAAAAGCCTTTATGCCCGATAAAATGCGGGCTTGCGTTGATGGTATCATCCCCAATTCATTCACCCAGTTGATGAATTGGCGCAGGTCATTCAGGGTAATTCCTTCGGGTTTTAAGTTGATCGGTTCGGCAAACTGGGCCAGTTTCTCAATATCACGGCTATAAGCCTCTATGGAGTTAGGCGACAGTGAGCGCTCCAACTTTAAATAACTTTGAAAACCTTTTATTGCCGACTGCCAGTTCAAGGGAATTTTTCTTTTACTATTTTATAACTAAGTTTGGGCTATAATGAATATACAAATAATCAACGGCCCTAATTTAAACCTGCTTGGCGTGCGCGAAACATCTGTTTACGGCGATACCAGTTTTGAGGCTTACCTGGAGCAATTGCGTGCCCGCTATGCAAACATCACTATAAATTACTACCAAAGTAATGTTGAAGGCGAAATTATTAATAAACTCCATGAAATTGGGTTTAGCTATGACGGCATTATATTGAATGCCGGCGCTTACACCCATACCTCGGTAGCTATTGCCGATGCTATTGCCGGTATAAAAACCCCCGTTGTTGAAGTGCATATATCCAACGTTTACAAACGTGAAGAGTTCAGGCACCACTCGCACCTGTCAAAAAACTGCAAGGGTATTATTGTAGGTTTTGGAATGGATGGGTATAGGTTGGCTGTGGAGAGCTTGCTGGAGAAATAAAAACTGTCATGCTGAGCATAGCGAAGCATCTATTGCCGAATAACAGTAATTGCCGTTAGATCCTTCACTGCGTTCAGGATGACAAATTTCAATAAAAACAATCCCGCGCCAGATCCGTAAACTTCCGTTTCTTTTTGATAAAAAACTCCGAAACCACGCTCCCTTTATACATCCCAACTAAATGAGCGCCTTCCGGACTTCCGGACTTTCCGACTTTCGGACTAACGGTGCTTCCCTCCCGCTTAAATACATTGCGGGCAAAATTTTGATGCGCCTTACTTACGGCCCAAGCGTCCTTGCGTTTGCCTTCGCTTAAAAAACGCAACAGGGCCAGCATATCCAGCCAATACCGTGCACCAATCACAAATACCGACCGGCCCAAAGGCAAATTCTTTTTTAGCAGCAGCAGGTTATTACGGAAATTCAGGTAAGTTTTAAAGGGGTTCTCCACGTTAAGGGTGCCGCCTCCCACATGGTAAACGGTTGATTGGGCACAGTACATAATCTTATATCCCATGTTTTTTAAGCGCCAGCACAGGTCTATTTCTTCCATGTGGGCAAAAAAGCGTTCGTCAAAGCCGCCTGCTTCGTCCCAGTATTTCTTTTTAATAAACAATGCTGCGCCTGACGCCCAAAACACCTCGCCCGATTGCTCATACTGCCCGTGGTCATCCTCTATTTCGTAAAACATGCGGCCACGACAAAACGGGTAGCCAAAACTATCTATAAACCCGCCGGCAGCACCGGCATGTTCAAACTTATCTTTTTGCAGGTACGATCTTATTTTGGGAGCTGCCGCTGCTATCTCTGCATCACTTTCCATTAAACTGATAACAGGCTCTATCCAGTTTGGCTCCACTTCTATGTCGGAGTTTAGCAGGATGTAGTAATCCGCCTCGACTTGTGCCAACACCCGGTTATAACCGCCTGTAAAGCCGTAATTAGCATCGTTTTGTATAATATTGATATTGGGGTACAGTTCTTTAACAAATTCTACCGACCCATCCGTTGAGGCATTATCGCCCAGCACAATAGCAAGATTTTGCCAGGTAGATGCCAATACTGAGGGAAGAAATTGCTGAAGGTGTTTTATGCCGTTCCAGTTTAAAATAACTACGGCAACTTTAGGTGTACTGTTCATTTAACTTTTATCCTCCGGCTTAAACTTCCACCTTCTGTGGCTCCATAGCCAGTATTCCGGACGCTGCCTTATCATTTTTTCTAAATATTTTACATGCAGCCCGGTTATCTCATGCTCGGCTGTTTGTTTTGGTTCGCTTACCAGCGGTACAAATGTATATGTATAGTAACCTCTTTTTACACGTTGTATATCACAAAAAACCACCGGGGCGTCAATCAGTTTCGCTAATTTTTCTATGCCTAAAAACACAGCGGTCGGCTGGTTTAAAAAATTGGTAAAGTAGTGCGCCTCGTGCTTTACCGGGGTTTGGTCGGCCACTAACACGCTAATAAACAGGTCTTTTTTAAACTGTATCATTTTACGCATGGTGTTCTTCATTTCAACCAAAGTACCGCCAAACCGCGACCGCATGTTCACAAAAAAATCTTCAAATACCTTATTCGTTATCGGCTTGTAAACAATGATGCGGGTTTTATCCGTCAGCATACAAAAAGCCTGGCCGGTCCACTCCCAGTTGCCGTAATGCCCGGTTGCACCTATTACGCTTTTACCCTGGTCTAAATAGCCCTGCACCACATCAAAATCACGAGGCACCATGCGCTTATCAAGTTCCTTTTTTGATATGCTTATCCCCTTTATCACTTCCACCATCAGGTCGGCAAGGTAGCGGAAGAATTTTTTTTGTATAAGATGCCTTTCCTCCTCACTTTTTTCGGGGAAGGCATTGCGCAGGTTATCTTGTACTACCTGCTTGCGGTACCCTACTATATAATAGATCATTACAAATATCACATCGGCAATAAGGTACAAAAACCAAAAAGGGAGCAACGACAACAGGTATAAAAAGAAAACACCTATATGTGAAAACCCTTTGTTTATCATTATTTTCTGCGAAATTTGACCACAAACATAAAATATATGATCGAGAAAGGCGCTGTATTTCCGCTGTTTTATCTTCCGCCGGTGGAGTATTTCACACAATTTAACACTTACAGGCCCGATGTGTGGATAGAGCGCGAGGAACACTTCCCGAAACAAACGTACCGCAACCGTGCCGGCATCTACTCGCCCGACGGGATTTTGACGTTCACCGTACCTGTTATAAAAGGCTCAAAGAACCATACCAAGGTTAAGGACATCAGGATCAGTTATGATTTTAAATGGCAGCGCCTGCACTGGATGGGCCTGGAAACCTGTTACCGCCGCTCGGCTTATTTTGAGTATTACGAGGATGATTTTGCGCCCTTTTATCAAAATAAGTTTGAGTACCTTTTTGATTATAATGAACAGCTGCTGAACATGCTGCTACGTATGTTAAAAATAAAGGCCGAACTGAAGTTTACCGAAAGTTATGAACCCGCTTACCCTAATGCTGCAGATTTCCGCACAGCTATTCATCCTAAAACACAAAACGATAATACTTACAAACCTTACTTCCAGGTTTTTGATGAACGAAATGGATTTTTACCTAATTTGAGTATAGTGGACCTGCTGTTTAACCAGGGCCCGCAGGCCACAAGCTATTTGTAAACAGGTACTATTATGGAAACATACAAGGATATTGAAGCAGTATATGCCGAAACCCGTCAGCAATGGCGCGAATGGCTTGAAAAAAATGGCCAGTTAAAAAAGGAAGTCTGGCTGATCATCTACCACAAAAAAAGCCCAACGCCCAGTGTTTATTACCCCGAAGCAGTTGAAGAAGGACTTTGTTTTGGCTGGATAGATTCGGTAAAAAATAAACGGGATGCCGAAAGTGTTTACCAGCGGTTCTCGCCCCGCAAACCTAAAAGCAACTGGGCACCATCAAACATTGCAAGGGTTGAACGCCTCACAAAAGATGGGCTGATGACCGAACACGGTCAGAAATTTGTTGATATAGCCAAGGAAGCGGGAAAGTGGAGTTGAATTATTAATGACACCACAGACGAATTGTATGAAGCACGCGGTGCACATAATAAGTATAGCGTCACACGGCAGGTTTCGACAGTTTGTAGTGTAGACGGTAAGAGCTACACCTGTCTACTACTGTTAAATAATACACCAATTGTCCTTCCGCTATTTCTGCCATTGTTGGTATTGTCACCAACAATCCGTTAACCTATGTTTAATTATAAATCATTTGCAATTTGCTAAAATAATTAGCAAATTTGTTGTGTGAACCAAAACTCCATAGAAGCCCGTACCGAGGCGCGCGTATTGTTTGTTGATATGAACAGCTTTTTTGCGCGTTGCGAACAGCAGGTAAATTACTGGCTGCGTAACCGCCCGGTGGGGGTTTGCGTGTACACCGGCAAATACGGTTGTGTGATATCCCTTTCTACCGAAGCCAAAGAACGTGGCATAAAGGCAGGCATGCGCATTAATGATGTAATGGCCATTTGCCCCGATTTTATACCGATAGAGAGCAACCCCGACCGCTACCGCGATTTCCACAAAAAGATAATCGGCGTTATAAAAACCTATTGCATGGATGTGGTACCTAAAAGCATTGATGAGGCTATTATTAACCTAACCCATTATGATAACACCACCCCTTTTGAAATAGCCAAAAAGATACAGCAGGACATTTTAACCAAGGTTGGCGACTGGCTAACCTGCTCCATTGGTATAGCCCCTAATGCGTTTTTGGCTAAACTGGCATCGGTACAGGGCAAAAAACGCGGCGGCCTGGTAATGATAACCCCGCAAAATATTGATGATATACTAAGGCCCCTAAAGTTGGGCGACCTGCCGGGTATTGGCTACAACATGTCGTACCGGCTGGAGCGAGCGGGTATTAAATCACCGCTTGAGATGCGGTATACCACCCCGCAGCGCCTGAAAGCCATTTTTAAAAGCATCGAAGGGATTTACTGGCATTACCGCCTTAACTTCATCGAAACCAACATTGTGGCGCACGATTATCGCGGCATGCAGGCCATGCGGCAGATATCAGCAGAAAAAAGAAAAAACCCGGAGTATATAGAGCAGTTGTTCATGACGCTTTGCCTAACGCTTGAAAAGCGAATGGTACACCACAAGTTTTATTGTAAATCGGTAGGATTTACCGCGCGGTATGCCGATGATAGTCGCTGGGACGATGCCTTTACCATAAGCACCCCTGTACAGGATGCCGTAAGCCTGATGCAGATGATACGCATCAGGATAGATAAATTCAGGCAGGCGACAAACTGCGGCCCAATACTTAATTCGGGAGTTACGCAAATGCGGGTGGCGGTTACCAATTTTGTAAGCAACGGCGATATGCTGTACAGCCTGTTCGAGGACATGGACCGCAAGGAAACCATGCTAAAAACCATGCACAGCATCAAAAACAAATTTGGCTCCGAAAAACTGGTGCGCGCCGTTGAAATGACAGACGGGAAAGTGATAAAAGATGTAATAGGCTTTGGCTCGGTAAAGGATTTGACGGATATGGATTATGAAGTTTCGGAGGTATAATTGTCTGAACCGGAATTTATAGAATTTTAGAATGGGCAGAATTTTACTGTCCGAGCAGTGATACAAATTCTAATAGGCATGGATACATTGCGGAGGCTTAAGTGCCCTCCCAAACACCTAATTCCCAACAGCGTTGAATTTATCAGCCTAAAAAGCTATTTTTGCAACTTAATGAAGAACATCCGTAATTTTTGCATTATTGCGCATATCGACCACGGCAAAAGCACCCTTGCCGACCGTTTGCTTGAATATACCAACACCATTACCCAGCGCGAAAGCCAGGCCCAGTTGCTTGACGACATGGACCTTGAGCGCGAGCGCGGTATCACCATAAAAAGCCATGCCATACAAATGGATTATGAGCTAAACGGCGAAAAATATATACTTAACCTGATTGATACCCCCGGCCACGTGGATTTCTCGTACGAGGTTTCGCGCTCCATTGCTGCCTGCGAGGGTGCTTTGCTGATAGTGGATGCTGCCCAGGGTATACAGGCGCAAACTATATCCAACTTATACCTGGCTTTAGAGAACGACCTGGAAATAATCCCTGTACTTAACAAAATGGACCTTCCCGGCGCTATGCCCGAAGAAGTGAAAGACCAGATTGTTGAACTTATAGGCTGCAAACGCGAAGAAATTTTGGCTGCATCAGGCAAAACCGGCATGGGTGTGCATGACATACTGGAAGCTATTGTTGCCCGCGTACCCGCCCCTGTCGGCGACCCGGAAGCACCTTTACAAGCTCTGATATTTGACTCGGTTTACAACTCTTTCCGTGGCATTGTAGCTTATTTTAAAGTTGTTAACGGCGAGATACGCAAAGGCGACAGGGTAAAGTTTTTCGCTACCGAAAAACAATATATTGCTGAAGAGGTAGGCACACTTAAACTAAAGCAACAACCAAAGGATGTAATTAAAACCGGCGATGTAGGTTATATTATATCGGGCATAAAAGAATCGCGCGAAGTAAAGGTGGGTGATACCATTACAACCATAAATCGCCCTTGCGAAACCGGTATACAAGGTTTTGAAGAAGTAAAACCAATGGTTTTCGCCGGTATTTACCCGGTTGATACGGAAGATTACGAAGAGCTGCGCGAATCAATGGCCAAGTTGCAATTGAACGACGCCTCGCTGGTATTTGAGCCGGAATCGTCAGCCGCTTTAGGCTTCGGCTTCCGCTGCGGTTTCCTTGGCATGTTGCACATGGAGATCATCCAGGAGCGTTTAGAGCGCGAATTTGATATGACGGTAATCACTACCGTTCCCAACGTATCATATGTTGCACACAGCACCCGTGGCGAAGAGGTGATCGTAAACAACCCTTCGGACCTGCCCGACCCAAGCAAGATAGATTTTGTTGAAGAGCCTTATATAAAGGCCACTATTATTACCAAGTCGGAGTTTGTGGGGCCGGTAATGTCACTTTGTATACAAAAACGCGGTTTCATCAAAAACCAGTCGTATTTAACATCCGATCGTGTAGAGCTGGTGTTCGAAATGCCTATGGGCGAGATCGTTTTTGACTTTTATGATAAGCTGAAAACCATTTCGAAAGGCTATGCCTCGTTTGATTACCACCAGATAGGTTACCGTCAAAGTGATTTGGTGCGTTTGGATATCAAGCTAAATGCGGAGCCGGTGGATGCCTTATCATCATTGATATTTCGCGGCAACTCGTACGATTTTGGTAAAAAGATATGCGAAAAGCTAAAGGAGCTATTGCCCCGCCAGCAGTTCGAGATCGTTATACAAGCTTCTATAGGTGCAAAAATTATCGCCCGCGAAACAGTGAAGGCTTTGCGTAAAGACGTTACAGCCAAATGCTATG
>JBDSIC010000300.1:0-3363 GCA_039918195.1 Mucilaginibacter sp. | reverse complement strand
GCTGATACGTGATGCCGCCAAAAGCCGCAAAAAACTGGATATTTTTGAGTACGAACGCCCGATAGGCATACAAATATTTGGCAGCGATATCGACCACATGCGCGAAGCCACCGAAATAGCCAGCCTGGCCGGTCCCGACCTGATGGATATCAACTACGGCTGCCCGGTTAAACAGGTAGCCTGCCGCGGCGCCGGTGCCAGTTTACTACAGGATATTGATAAAATGGTAGCCATGACCAAAGCGGTTGTGCAGGCCACACACCTGCCCGTAACCGTAAAAACCCGCTTAGGCTGGGACGATAACACCAAAAATGTGTACGAGGTTGCCGAGCGCTTGCAGGATGTAGGCATACAGGCGCTTACCATACACGGGCGCACCCGTTCGCAGATGTACAAAGGCTCGGCCGATTGGTCGCTGATACACCAGATAAAGAAGAACCCGCGCATAAAGATCCCGATATTCGGTAACGGCGATATCGATTCGCCGCAAAAAGCTGCCGAATGGCGTATGCAATACGAGGTTGACGGTATGATGATAGGCCGGGCATCTATCGGTTATCCCTGGATATTCCGCGAGATAAAGCACTACTTTAAAACCGGCGAAATGCTCGACGGGCCTACCATAGCCGAACGCATAGAAGTATGCCGCACGCACCTGCATAAATCCATTGAGTGGAAAGGGCTGCGTACCGGAATTTTCGAGATGCGAAGGCACTACTCCAACTACTTTAAGGGGATAGATCACTTTAAAGAATTCCGCATGAGGCTGGTTACCGCAGCTACTATTGAAGAGGTTGAGGATATACTATGTGAGATAGATGTAAAATATTCGCACGAAATGGCGTGATATTTGCCCGTTACTTTTATATTTGATTTTATAAGGCACGATCGTACACATGGCAACTACTATCACTGAGGGTGTTAAGGTATCTGTTGAAACCATTTACCAGCCCGAATATTCAAACCCGGCTAATGACCATTTTATGTTCGCATACAAAGTGAGCATCGAAAATATGGGCAATTATGCCGTACAACTCATCAGCCGCCACTGGCATATATTTGATTCGAACGGTGCAAAGCGCGAGGTAGAGGGCGAAGGTGTGGTAGGAATGCAACCCGTTATTGAGCCCGGCACCGCACACGAATATGTATCCGGCTGCAACCTTAAAACAGACATGGGCAGCATGAAAGGCGAATACCAGATGATGCGCCTGTTAGACAATGCCACCTTTAATGTGCAGATACCGGAGTTTTATTTGGTAGCGCCTTATAGGATGAATTAACCCCCCCCCGCCCCCTGAAGGGGGAGTTTTTTTGAAGTAACAATAAATTATAATAAAAACCCCGGTTAGTATCTACTAGCCGGGGTTTATTGTTTAAGCGTTTCAAAAGCTCCCCCTTCAGGGGGCTGGGGGGTTAGTTTCGTCTGTTAAACAAAAACGAAGCATAATATACCAGCGTTGCCAGTGCACTCAGCGCAGCAACTACATAGGTCATGGCAGCCCACCAGAGGGCATCTTTAGCCTGCTCGTGTTCCTCTTTGGTTTGCATTACCGTGTAGTTGTTGTTCAGCCAGGCCAGCGCCCTTTGGCTTGCATCAAACTCAACGGGCAGCGTAATAAAGCTGAAGGTGGTTACCAATGCCAGCGCTACTACACCAATTGCCAGTACAAGCGGGCTGCCCGAAAATATCATGATCATGATACCGATGGTCAGCGTCCATTGCGTAAGGTTTGAAGCCACGTTGATAACCGGCACCATAGCCGAACGGAAGCTTAGCCAGGCATAGGCCTTGGCATGTTGCACGGCGTGCCCGCATTCGTGTGCCGCTATGGCGGCGGCGGCAACGCTGCGGCTGTGATAAACATCCGGACTTAAATTCACCGTTTTATCGGAGGGGTTATAGTGGTCGGTCAACTGGCCTTCTACCGATATTACCTTTACATCGGTTATGCCGTGGTCGCGCAGCATACGCTCCGCAATTTCGGCACCGGAGAGGCCCGACAGTAACCCTATCTCTGAATATTGTTTAAATTTGCTTTTAAATCGCCATTGCACAATAAAGCTTACCAGTGCAATACCGATCATTAGGAATATGGCCGAGTTGTACGTGACAAATCCTGTTATTAATGCTAAATGATCCATGTTGTAATTATTTGTAATAAAGGTATTTCAAAAAGTATTCCGTAATATTAATAACGTATTGGAAACGCAAACATTTTCTTACTGGGAACAAACCTCCTTTATCAATAACAGCGATGTTATTATAGTGGGCAGCGGCCTGGTAGGCCTCAGCGCCGCATTGCGTTTAAAGAAGCAGCAGCCCGCGCTTAAAGTTTTGGTTTTAGAGCGTGGTTTTTTACCCACCGGCGCCAGTACCAAAAATGCTGGGTTTGCCTGTTTTGGCACGGTATCCGAACAAATGGCCAACATAAAGGCATCAAATGAGGCGGAAGCCATGCGCCTGGTGACCAATCGCTGGCAGGGCCTGCAAAGGCTGCGGCAAAACCTGGGCGATACCAATATCGACTATCACCAATATGGCGGCCACGAACTGTTTATGGACAGTGAAAAAGAACAGGCCGAAACCTGTACCGAACACATAGGTTATCTCAATAAATTAGTGGGACAAGCCATTGGCGAACACGACATTTATTCAGTAGCCGATGCCAAAATAGCAGGGTTTGGTTTTAAAGGCGTAAGCCGGATGATCTACAATCGTTTTGAAGGGCAGCTTAACACCGGCAAAATGATGCGCACCCTGCTGCAAAAAGTTTATGATAATGGTGTGCTGGTGCTGAATAATTGCATCATCGATAAAATAGAAGATACAGGCAACGAAGTAAACTTAACAACATCTCAAGGTAATTTTAAAACGGGCAAAGTAATACTGGCGACCAATGCCTTTGCCGCCCAGCTATTTCCCGAACTGGATGTTAAGCCTGGCCGGGGGCAGGTACTGGTTACCAAACCAATAGCCGGCCTTAAATTAAAAGGCACTTACCATTTTGATGAAGGTTATTACTATTTCAGGAACATAGATAACCGCATACTTTTCGGCGGCGGTCGTAATATCGATTTTGATGCCGAACGTACCTGGGATTTCGGCCAAACCGAAGCAGTCAAAGAAAAATTATTGTATTATTTAAATGAAGTGATACTCCCCGGTCAAAATGCAGCGATCGACTATTGGTGGAGCGGCATTATGGGTTTTGGAAATGAGCTAAGCCCGGTAGTAAAGCAGTTGCAACCAAATATATATTGTGCGGTACGCTGTAATGGCATGGGTATAGCCATGGGCAGTTTAGTGGGAGAGGAAGTGGCGGATCTATGCCTCACCTAAATCCTCTCCAAAGGAGAGGA
>JBDSIC010000299.1:0-5039 GCA_039918195.1 Mucilaginibacter sp. | reverse complement strand
GCAACCATTAGGCCTTCACCTTTGCCTAAATGCGAAGCTGCGGCTACCATAAGGTGCAGTACCAAAATAATACACACCGGCCTGAAGGCAAAACCTAATATTAAAAGCAAACCACCCAATGTTTCTGCTAAAGCCGCTAATAACCCAAACACAACAGGCATAAAAGTAAAGCCAATGTATTTAGTTGATGAACCTAAACCTTCCCAAAATTCGGGGCCGCCCAATAGTTTTGGGTAGCCGTGATATATGAACATAATACCCAAACCCACGCGGATAACGAACAGGCCAAAGTCTTTATGCTTGCCCAAATTGCTTAATAGTGCCATGATTTTTTTGATTTATAGTGAATAGCAGATAATTAAAACAAACAGTTAACCGGTAACATAGTTTGCTTTAACGTGCTGTTCATCAACCTGCAGGTTTATTTGCCGCCCTAAAACAAGGCTGCAGTTATTAGGAATATGCCCGGCCGGGAAATCGAAACATACGGGGTAGTCATAATCTTTTACCACCTCCATGATTATTTGGGGCACGGTTTGCCCAAAGGGGATGTCGTTATCTTTTATGTCGGTAAACGCGCCCACCATAAGGCCGGCAAGGTTTTTAAGTTTACCCGCCCGGTCAAGGGTGCGTATAAGGCGGTCTACCGAGTATAGGTACTCGCCCACATCTTCAATAAACAGCACCTTGCCGCTGTAATCAAAATCAGACACCGAATTAAGTATAGCCACCAGAAGGCTTAAGTTACCGCCAATTAAAGTGCCCGTGCCCTCCCCGCTGCGGTTAGTGCTGTGCGAGTTGAAATCGTAACTTAATTCCCCGCCAAATAAAGCGCTGTGCAGCGTGCGGATGGATCTGGCCGAAGCATCGGGTATATTCATGGGCATTTGCCCGTGTATGCTTTGCAAGCCATATTTGGCAAACAGGTGCGCGTGCAGCAAGGTAATATCACTAAAGCCTACTACCCATTTGGGCTTTTGGGCCAGCCTGTCAAAATTCACATGGTCAATTATCCTGATAGTGCCGTAGCCGCCGCGTGCCGCTATAATAGCCTTTACGCTGTCATCATCAACAAAACGCTGCATATCTTTTGCCCTCAGCGCTTCATCGCCCGAAAATTGGTGGTACGATGCTTCGACAGTATCACCCAAAACAACTTCCAGCCCCCACGATTGCAGCAGGTTGATGGCATCCGTCATTGGTTTAGGCAGTTTTTTTGCCGGGCAGGTTATCGCTACTTTATCACCTTTTTTAAGATATGGGGGGTTTATGCTCATATTGAATTATCTTTGCCAAATTATTAATAACGCTGCACATTAATGTCACAACTTAATAAATTTAAACGATACACCATTACATCAGCCCTCCCTTATGCTAACGGGCCCCTGCATATTGGTCACCTGGCAGGTGCCTATTTGCCTGCTGATATTTTTGTACGGTACCTGCGCCTTAAAAAGAAAGACGTTGTGTACATCTGCGGCTCGGACGAGCATGGCGCCGCCATCACCATAAAAGCAAAAAAAGAAGGTACTACACCTCAAGCTATTATTGATAAATACCACAACCAGATAAAAAATAGCTTTGAGGAGTTCGGGATATCATTTGATATATACCACCGCACGTCATCGCCCATACACCACGACCTGTCCAAAGAGTTCTTTTTAAATTTGTATGAGAAGGGCGAGTTTGAAGAAAAATTTTCAGAACAATATTTTGACGAAGAATATCAGCAGTTTTTGGCCGACCGCTACATTGTTGGCACATGCCCTAACTGCCATAACGAAAATGCTTACGGGGACCAGTGCGAAAAATGCGGTACTTCCCTTAGCCCTACCGACCTGATTAACCCGGTATCAACCCTAAGCGGAAAAACACCGATACTTAAAGCCACCAAACACTGGTACCTGCCTTTAGACAAGTACCAACCCTGGCTTGAGCAATGGATAGACGGTAAGGAAGGTGAGTGGAAGGTGAATGTATTTGGCCAATGTAAATCCTGGCTAAAATCTGGCCTGCAGCCCCGCTCTATGACACGCGACCTGGATTGGGGTATTGACGTGCCGTTAGAAGAAGCTAAAGGCAAAAAACTATATGTATGGCTGGATGCGCCTATAGGCTATATATCCGCCACCAAACAATGGGCTATTGATAAAGGCAAAGACTGGCAGGTATACTGGAAAAAACAACCGGATGTTGCTGACGATACCTGCCTGATACATTTTATAGGCAAGGATAATATTGTTTTTCACTGTATTATTTTCCCGAGTGTACTGCACGCGCATGGCGATTATGTGTTGCCCTATAACGTGCCCGCTAACGAGTTTTTAAACCTGGAGGGTGATAAGCTGTCAACCTCGCGCAACCACGCCGTGTGGCTGCACGAATACCTGGAGGAATTCCCCGGCAAGCAAGATGAGCTGCGCTATGTGCTTACATCCATACTGCCCGAAACCAGCGACAGCGAATTTACCTGGAAGGATTACCAGGCCCGTGTAAACAACGAATTGGTGGCCATACTGGGCAACTATTTTAACCGGGTGATGATACTGATGCATAAATACTATGCAGGTAAAGTAGAAAGCGAGACACCTTTTTTAGAACTGACAGATAACAAATTAAGCGACGAGATAGGCAGCTACTATGATGAGCTGGAAAAAAGCCTCGACGCGTTTAAATTTCGGCAGGGCTTACAGGCGGTGATAGATATGGCCCGTTTGGGTAACAGGTACCTAACCGAGCAGGAGCCATGGAAGACAATTAAAACAGACCCGGACGCTGCTAAAAAAGCACTGCACAACAGTTTGATATTAATAGGCCACTTAGCTACCGCCCTGCAAACATTTTTACCGGCCACCGCCAAAAAAATACTGGCTATGCTTAATTGGCATACCGATACCATTGCGTACGATGAAGAATTTGTTTTTGTGAACGGCCACCAGCTTAACCAGCCAGAACTATTGTTTGAAAAAATAGAAGATGAAGTAATAGAGCGCCAGCTGCAAAAATTGCAGGCCCAAAAGCAAACCGCCGAAGCAGCAAAAGAAGCTTTGGTAACCCCGGCAAAAGAGAATATCACTTTTGAGCAATTTGCAGGGCTCGACATACGTACCGGTACCATTTTGACAGCCGAAAAAGTAGCCAAAACCAAAAAACTGCTTAAGCTAACCATTGACACCGGTATCGACCAACGCACCGTGGTATCAGGTATTGCCGAATATTACGAACCGGAAAATGTTATTGGCCAAAAAGTAAGCATACTGGTAAACCTGGAACCGCGCGAAATAAAGGGTATCCTGTCGCAAGGCATGATCCTTATGGCCGAAGATGCCAATGGCAAGCTCAGCTTTGTTTTGCCGGCTGATGAAATGCCGAACGGCTCTGTGATAAGATAATTTACTAATGTGCGGACGAGCAAATATGCAGATGTGCAAATGATTTTTTAATTAACCCGATAATTTGCACCTTTGCACAGATTTTGAGAATAGGAAAGCTATAAGAATAAATTCGAACCCGATAGCTATCGGGCGAACATTCAATATCCGAAATCAAAAAAAGGTCCCGTAGTTCAACGGATAGAATAGGAGTTTCCTAAACTCTAGATATGAGTTCGATTCTCGTCGGGACCACATTTAAATTTAATTTAACCCTGTAAGTCAATGGCTTACGGGGTTTTTCATTTACTTTCGGACAAATGTCGGACACTAATAGTTGTTATTTATATTCTTAGTGCTACAGGACTCGGCAATATTTCCCCGCTCATGATATATCAGTGTCATGCGGATCTTTGTGACTGGATGAGTGTGTAGTGGCCTCGGCTAAGGCAACCTCTATTTCGACTTGTGCAGTTGGCAAAGCCCGTTCAAGTTCTGGTTGAATTTGTCGTTGTAAAGCCAAGAAACCAACGTCTTGAACATTGTAACCACTTTGAGGATAGTGGATATACACTATAATGGCAATACCAAAATGGAAGCAAATATTGTCAAATCCCGATGATGCCCCAAGTAAAGCAATGCTACAATCTTAGTCAGTTAAGTGAACCGAGATTCATAAAATCATTTATCTAATCTTCCAGAGCAGCTTTCATTCGCTGGATTTCTTCTTCCTGAGATTTGATAATACTATCAGCAAGCATGCGCACCTCCGGATCCTTAATGGCGGCATGTTTACTGGTCATGATCGCCGAAGAATGGTGTGGGATCATACCTTTCATGTATTGTCTGTCACTGATAAACGCTTGTGTACGCAGACAGATAAACGAAACAACAAAAACAATTAAACCTGTTGCCATTATAGCCCCGTTCACCATTTTATTGGGGTACATGCCGCGCATAACTATTACCATGATAATCGCCATTGGTGAAACCATAAGCAAACTCATATACAAACGGTTTATGCTTAAATAAATATGGCTCGATTCGTCAACGTTTAAAAACATAACTGCATACATAACGAAAAAAGAGATGACCAGCGAAAGCAATAGTTTGAGGTAGTGATTATTGTTCATGATTATCAATTTAAATGTACTTCTATAGATTATTCCAAGTGATAATGGTTTTAATATCGTCGGCCGACCTGAAATCAATTGCCTTTTCGAATTCATGGAAGCTGACACTTGTTGTAATCAGTTCGTCGACGAGTTCTCCCCATTTATCCTTAGCCCGTTCCAGATCTTTTATACCCATTTCAAAATGTTTGGTACTTGCATTGACGCTGCCGAGGATGATCTGGTTTTTTAATACCATCTGTGCCATAGTTTCTGATCCGGGAAAACACACCGGCTTTCCCTCACTTGGAATGCCCGTCATTACATACACACCGTTGATGCCGAGCGCATCAATCAGCTCAAACCCCAGTTGCGGTACGCCGGCAGCTTCAAATATAAGATCAACTTGGCCTAGCACATCATCCAAATCTCCTACCTTCACTTTTTTGGCATTCAGGTAGTTGCCCCCAAATCGCTTTAATATCGACGGACGCTTTGAATCTTCTTCTACAATATCAATACCGGTTACTTCAGCTCCTCTTAACCGAAGGGCCAT
>JBDSIC010000298.1:0-3658 GCA_039918195.1 Mucilaginibacter sp. | reverse complement strand
ACTATTAATATGCTTAAATTGTAATGCCCGCTTCAGGCCCCAGGTTTACAGGCTGGCTTAAAGTGGGCGCCACATACCCTTTTTCTGCCAGGCGCTTACCCATTGTTTCATATTCCTTTGCATCCGTTGGCGTAAAACTTGCCAAGCCATCCACATACCGGTTAAACATAGAAAAAGTTGCCGCTATCAAAACGGTATCATGTATTTCCTTATCGCCTGCACCAAATTTTCTGGCTGTTTCAACATCTTCGGGCGTAACTTCTTTGCCCATTACCTGCACTTTACCGGCTATGTGCATTAAGGCTTTCAGCTTATCACTTACCGTGGAACGCTGCATGTCTTTCAATACCTCATCCACCTTATTCTTCTCTTCGCCATAAAGGCAACGTGCTGCCGCTGCATGGCTGCTCATGCAAAAAATACAGTCATTTCTATGCGATACATAGGCTGCAATCAGTTCTCTTTCTGCCTCGCTTAATGGAGATTTACCCCGTAGTAATACCTGTGCCAGCTCATATAAAGGCTGGCCTGTTTGCGGCCTGAACATTACCAGGCTTCTTATACCCGGTACACCTTCGGGAACATTAATGTGTGCCATATTTTAGATCTTAGGTTTTTCTTTAGAAAAAAATGTGACTGCAAACCCTATTAAAAAAATGAAGGAAAAAATAAAAATAGCGTTACCATATCCGCCCAGGAAACCCACGAGGGCACCGATAAAAAAGACAACCGTTGCCGTAAACAGCCTGCCTATATTAAAACAAAAACCGGTTGCGGTGGCCCGCACACCAGTAGGGAAAAGGCCTGGGATGTAGACAGACAATGCGCCCTGGCTTATTCCAAAGAAAAAGGCTAATGCGCCCATTTCTACAAAGGTGAGGGGTGTCATGGCTGTATTTAATTTAAATACTACAAATGCCATAATAAAACAGCCAGCAAAGCACATTAGCATAGTATTGCGCACGCCGATAGCATTGGCAATCCATCCTGATACAATACTGCCTGCCAAACCGGAAATGGCTAAGGTCATCATCGTTAAGCCGCGGAGGCTTTGGGCCTTGGCAGCATCATTGGTAATACTTTGTACCCATGTAGGCGCCCAGGAAAAAACAGCCCATAAGCCAATAAGCATGGCGCCAAATATTACTGAACCGGTAAATAGGTCTTTCCTATAGCCGGGAGCAAAAGATTTTTTATTAAAATTTACGTTGCTGTCAGCAGCATACTTATGGTTTTTCCAGCTCTCTGATTCTGCGAGGGCAAAAACAGCAAAACCCGCAACTGCCAGGGGAACTATGCCGGTTAAAAAAGCGTTGTGCCAGTTAGCTAAAATGTTATTCATGGCTCCGGCAATAATAAAACCTACCGGCATTGCCGCCGACACTATGCCTAGTGCCACCGCTTTTTTCTTTTCCGGCCAAATTTCGGCTACGAGTATATTAGTGGTTACCAACACCCCGCCAACGCCAAAGCCCGTCAAAAACCGATAAATGCCTACCATTAACCAGGATGATGATAATGCGGTAAGAACGGTAAAAAGACCATAAAAAGCCGTAGATAATATCACAGATTTTGACCGGCCTGTTTTGTCGCAAATGAAGCCCCAGGCAAAACCGCCAAACATACTGCCAAATATAAAAACGGCGTTTATATAAGCCCCTACAGTATTCATTTTTTCCTCCGTTACATTACCCAAAAGGTCTTTAACCGCTACGGGTAAATAAACTGACATTAGCATGGATGCTATCCCGCTAAACATGATACTTATAAAACACACCACAAAGGCTATGGTAAGGTTCACTTTTAATTTTGATGAAGAAAGCGGAGCTGTTGCGGCAGAAAGTGGCAAGGGCGCATTTACTCTTGTAGTCATTATTGTACATTTTGTTTTTTTAGATGCTCATATCCCTGTGGCAAACGGTTGTAGCCATGCAGTTTTAATCTTTCTCCAAGCCCCTGGTAAAACGCAGGATCTGCCGGCGTTACCGTAGCCAGGCCATCCACATAGCGGTTGTATAAACAAAAAAGCGCTGCAATTAAAACAGTATCGTGAATTTCTATATCAGTTGCGCCCTGCTCTCTGGCTTTTTGTATACTTACAGCTGTAACGCTTTTACCACTTTCCTGCACCTGGGATGCAATAGTTAACAGTGCTTTCATCTTATCACTTATGGGTGCCGTTACTATATTATCTTTTACCAGTGAAACTGTCTCATCTTCCCCAAACAAAACATTTGCAGCAGCGGTGTGGGCAGCCGTGCAAAAGCTGCATAGATTCCGGTTAGACACTACGGTGGCAATTAATTCCCTTTCGCCTTCAGTTAAGGTAGAGGGGCCGCGCAATAATATTTGAGTCAGCTCACGTATCGGTGCAGCAGTATCCTTGCTGTATTCCAGCAAGCCGGTTATTCCGGGAAGGTGTTCTTCTAAGGGTATATAGGGCATAACGTTAAAGGTTTAAAGCGTTTAAAATTGAAGGGCCATTCTGTTTTATAACAGTTTAAGGGTTGCGGAACTACAAACGAGCTAAGGCCTTTCCGTTCATTAAAATCACCACAAGTCAGATAACAGGTTACCTCATGTTAAATACTTATTTCTTACCACTATATCTTTATACCAAATGACACATAAAAAGCTCTTCCATCGGCGGGCAAAATACCAGGGCCGGGATACATTGTTATCCGCCTGTTGAAATATTTTTCATCCGTAAAATTATTAACGCCCACTGACAGGTGATACTGTTTTTCAAACGCCCAGCTAAAGCTAAAATCCCACACATGCCAGGCTGGTATAATACCCGTTACACCATTGGCGCTGAAAGTTGTATTAAAAGCATCGTTGTAACTTTTGCTGTTAAAACTGTATTGAACATTGGCGGAGAAATGCTGATAAGTAAACTCAGCACCGGTTTTGTTGATCCATAGCGGCGCATTTTCTACGCAGTTGCCTCTTATACTTGTATTAACACCCGATTTAGCCAGGTTACCGCTGGTGTACTTTGCCTTGTCATAAGCCAGTGAATTGAATATTTTGATTTCGCTGTTTGTATTTTTGGCATTAATTAATTTAAGTAAGGATAACTCGGCAAATACTTCTACGCCTTTAGCCACAGAGTTGCCGATATTGGTGGTAAAAAGATAAGTACTTCCATTGGTGTTTGTTTGAGAAACCAGGCCCACTTTATTTCCATAAAAAAGATAGAAGGCATTTACGTCAAATTGCAGGATATTTTTATAATGGCCGCGGTAACCAAAATCAATATCGTAGCCTTTGCTGTCTTTTAAATAGGGATCAATTTTATCTAACCTGTCTGCCGGCGTTACACTGGCATACAGGTAAGGCCGGTAAGCCTGAGAAATATTTCCGTAAAGCTGTGTTGAAGGCGATAGCCGGTATTGCAGCCCTGCGCCGAATAAAGGAAACCTCCTTTGGCTTGTATAGTTCACCGATGCAGTGGCATTATTAATAACACCGTTCATTTTTGTATCAATCACTTCATATCTTACACCCGGTGTTATTGAAAATTGAGGGGTAAGCTGAAATATATTTTCAGCAAAAGCCGCATAATTATGCGTGGCTAAATTAAGATCAATGGCATATGGTTTGGTCAGTGACAAATCAAAATTACTGCCGGCTGTACCCACCCCTTTTTGCCTGC
>JBDSIC010000297.1:0-12387 GCA_039918195.1 Mucilaginibacter sp. | reverse complement strand
TTTTTTCATAGGTCGTAATGAGCATTGGATTTATCTATTACTATCAACAGCAGGTCTACGCCTTTTAAGGCGTACCGCAAGAAAATATAATTTTTTTTTCTTGTGCATTTTAATAGCTTTATAATCTTCCAGTTATAATTAAATGATTCTCAAATGAATATATGAACAATGCCGAACAGAAAAGGCTAAGTGAGGTGAGTAGATTTTTGGAACTTGATTTTAATAGGTCCGAGTTCCAGGATATTGTAGAACTGGCAGCCAAACTGTGTGAAAAGCCCGTTGCGCTAATCACACTTATGGATGATGAATCTAATTGGCTAAAAGTAAAATTTGGGACCGATGTTGAAGTAATGCCCAAAGAAACATCTTTCTGCCAGTATGCAATACAGCAAGATGATCTGTTAATTATACCTGATGCAACTAAAGACTCCCGCTTTAACAATAATCCATTAGTTTACTCAGATCCTAATCTGAGGTTCTATGCAGGGGCGCCTTTAACCGTTACTGACGGACAAAAAATAGGGACACTATGTCTTTTTGATCAAAAGCCAAATACACTAACTGAAATACAGCAGAAAACGCTGTCAATTCTTGCCCGGCAGGTTACATTTATTATGGAGGCGGAGATCAACCGCATTAAGCTTCAGCAGCAAATTCAGGAAATAGAAGAGAAAAATGATTCACTAATGAAGATCGCTCAACTGCAATCGCACCAAATAAGGCAACCCTTAACAACAATAATGGGTTTGATCAATTTGGTAAAAGATGACCACCATCCGGTAGATAAAGAATGGCTGGGCATGTTGGAAGCTGCAACCAATAACTTTGATAAAATCATATTTGATATAGTAGCTGAGACAATTGGCAGCAAAGATTTTAGAGCTATCCGGTTTAATAAAATGGTTGAGGAAATTGATGATTATGCGATTCTTTTGCTTGATAAATCGGGCGTTATAGAAAATTGGAATAAAGGTGCAGAGAAAATCAAAGGATATAAAGCATCAGAGATAGTTGGCAAGAATTTCAGCATTTTTTATACCGAAGAAGACAAAAAAAACAACCGGCCAAAGCAATTGATAACTGAGGCAGAGCAATTAGGTGTTGCAAGGGACGAAGGCTGGCGCTTACGAAAAGACCGCAGTAAATTTTGGGGCGCAATTGTTATTACTGCAATACATGATAAAAATGGAAATGTAATAGGCTTTACAAAAGTAACAAGAGATCTTACCGCTATTAAAGATGCAAAGGATGCATTAAAAATTTCTGTAGATATGTATAAGCTTATTGTAGAGCGAACCAGTAAGTTGACCCGTGTGGGCGGTTGGGAGTTAGATATTGCAAATAACGAATTATACTGGACCGCAATGACCAGGGAAATACACGGTGTAGATGATAATTATGTTCCGCAATTAGTTACAGCAATAAATTTTTATAAAGAAGGAGCCAGCAGAACTCAAATATCAGAAGCGATAAAACTGGCTATTGAGCAAGGAAAATCCTGGAACCTGGAGTTGCAACTGGTAACATTACAGGGAAAAGAAATTTGGATACATTCCATTGGTAAATCAAATTATAAAGATGGTACTTGTACAAAATTGTATGGCACTTTTCAAGATATTATTTCCGGCAAAATGGAGTTGAACTGATCAACCTTCTTACTTCTTATCGCTATGCCCCAAACTTTTATCCGGGCTCACCACATCGCGCACCAATTGTTTCAGTTCTTTAATTTCAGGGAAACGGCTTTCCATCTTTCTATCAAAAACAACTTTATCATCTATGCTGATGACAAATGCGCCGCCTGTTTCACTCGGGATTAATGATACGCCGTGTATCTCATCAGTAAACGTGGTCAATATTTCCTGCGTCATATAGGCCGAGCGCAGCATCCACCCGCATTTAGGGCAGTATTCAATAGTTATGTGGGGCTTATTTTTCGGCATCAATTATTCTGACAAGTGTTAATTGATTTAAATATCAGTAATTTTTAGCCAACATACCCATCTAACAATCATTCATCAAGTCAGTGCCCTCTTTTCAAAGCTTCCGGCAATGTTGGTATTTTCACCAAATAATGCCGGAAGCAGTAGTTTTACGTGTTAAAATAACATCTCCGGCGGTGGGGTAACCCCTTTTAAACGCAGGTAGATGGTAGTTTGCCCACGGTGATGCGTTTGGTGCTCAAATGCCTTTGCCAGGAATAGTGCTTTAGGCATTTTCATTTTTTCTTCGCCGGCGTTTTCCTGCATCTTATCTTCGGGCATGGCTTCAATGGCGCTGATGGCATAATCATAACTTGCTAATACGGCGGCGGTAGTGGCTTCCTTGGTTTGGGCTACCGTTTTTTCGGCAGATGTTTTACCCAACGGACTCGCCGTGCCGCTTGCTGTTGATATAAAATAATAAGTAGCATCGGTTAAATGCAGCATCTGCTGTGCAAAGGTGCGTACCTCGGGCGTAGCCTTAAAGGTATAACCATCGGCAGGCATTGCATCCAAATAAGCCTTGGTGTATAATTTCGCGCGTTTCCATTCGCCAATGGTTTGCTCTTTTGTTAGCTGCGCAAAAACGGTGCAGCAGGTTAACATAAATAAAGCAACTGATAAAGTTAATTTTTTCATAATAGGTTTGTTTTTAGTGTGTTAAATATAGCATTTTGGTTTATATAAATCTACAGGTTTAGCATTTACTCCCGGCTTATACCGGCAGGTATTTATTGACCACTTTTCCACTTTTGTAAGCAGTTGAGTTTTCTAACTTAAGCAGCTTTTTATCTTTAAAAATGGAAAGCCCTTCCCCTATCGCGACAGGGTTGCTAAAAATAAAATATTCATCAATGAGGTTTTGGCTTATTAACGAGCTTACAAAATTGGCACCGCCATACACCATAATATCTTTCCCTGATTCATTCTTAAGCGACTTCACGGCAGCTGCCAGGTCACCGTTTTCCACCTCTAAGTTCCTGCCGCTAATAGCGGTTTGGGTGCGGCTGAAAACTATCTTGCGCATACTCACCATCAGTTGTGCCAAAGGTTGTTCCGGGCTGTCGGGCTGGTTATCCACCACATTTTCCCAGTAATCGATAAACTCGCGGGTCATTTTTCGCCCCAGTAAAATGGTATCGCAACTATCGGCCAATTCAATTACGCTATTGAAAATGGGTTCATCCCTTTCGCCGGATGCCCACATCCAGCCCAGCTCGCCATTCGGCCCGGCTACAAAACCATCAATGGTCATCTGTACCTGTAATATTAATTTTCTCATAGCCTTGTTTTTTATAATTGATTGTCATGTTGTTCATCACAAATATCGGCAAACACACTATGATATTAAGGGGGTAATCGTGACAAAACAGGGGGTGATTTGTGCAAAAAGTGAGTGAGGCGTATTACAGTATTCTTTAACCGGTTTCAACAGAAATTTTCGAGTTCAGTACAGCCCTATTTGTCATCCGTAACTCATAATAAATAATATTGGAACAATCATTCCAATATAGATATATCTTTGCGGAACGATTATTCCAAATATAAAAAATAATCACCAGACAAAATGAAAAAGTTAGCAAACAAAGTAGCAGTAATAACAGGAGCATCAAAAGGTATTGGTGCCGGTATAGCTAAACACCTGGCAGCAGCAGGTGCCAGTGTAGTAGTTAATTATGCGTCAGCAAAAGCAGGGGCCGATGCCGTAGTGGCAGAGATAACAACAGCCGGTGGCAAGGCCATCGCCATACAGGGCAATGTATCCAATGAAGTGGATGTCGCCCGTTTATTTGACGAAACCAAAAAAGCTTTTGGCGCGGTTGATATACTGGTAAACAACGCCGGTGTTTACAAGTTCGGCGCGATTGAAGAAATTAGCGCAGAAGACTTCCACACTCAATTTAACACCAATGTGCTGGGCTTATTGCTTACAACCCAGGGCGCAGTAAAAAACTTCAGCGAAAACGGCGGCAGCATCATTAACATAGGGTCGGCTGTTAGCGCTATTACCCCGGTTGGCAGTTCAATTTACACCGCTACTAAAAGCGCGGTAGATTCTATTACCCATGTGCTGGCCAAAGAGCTTAGCGGCAAAAAAATACGCGTAAACTCTATTAACCCCGGTATGGTTGAAACCGAAGGCACCCATACCGCAGGGTTTATCGGCAGCGATTTTGAAAAGGAGTTAGTGCGCACCACACCTCTTGGCCGCCTTGGTCAGCCTGATGATATTGCTGATGTAGCAGTGTTTTTGGCTTCGGAAGATTCGCGCTGGTTAACCGGCGAAATACTATTGGCCAGCGGTGGCGTAAGGTAATACCGCCGTGGTAATGTAAAATAATTTAAAATGAATAGCTTTGCTTTTAACAAGCAAGGCTATTCCCGCTTATGGCACGAACAAAAGATTTTGATGAGAACGAGGTGCTGGCCAAAGCCATACAGCTTTTTTGGCACAAGGGGTACAATGGCACATCCATGCAGGATCTGGTGGACTGTTTAGGCATCAGCCGGTCGAGCCTATATGATACCTATACTGATAAACATACCCTTTTTGTGAAAGCCCTGGAAAGCTACCAGCAATCAGGGGCCGCCCGGATACAGGAGCTTGTAGAACAGTCAGGGTCAGCCAAAGAAGCGGTAAAAAAATTGCTGGAATTAACTACCGCCGATCTATTGTGCGATAAACAGCAAAAAGGCTGCTTTATGGTTAATGCCGAAGTTGAAGTAGCGCCGCACGACGCCGAAGTAAATGCTTTGGTTTGCAAAAATGAGCAGCAAATGGAGGAGGCCTTTTACCGGGTTATACAAAAGGGTAAGGACAGTGGCGAGATCAAAAACCCACAGGATGCCCGTGCGCTGGCCCGGTTTGTATTTAATGCCGTTAAGGGTATGCGTGTTACCGCCAAATCAAGTACTGACAAAGCGGTTTTTGATGATATTATTAAATTGACAGTATCGGTATTGGATTAATACCACCCGGCGGCGATTTAACTGGCAGAAGCTATTACAACATATATTTACCCTCAAATCAACCCGAAATCGTTAAGTGTATCCTTAGCTGGCTATATCAGGAACTAAATTCTTTTATTTTACATTTGAAGAAGCTTTAGCTATTTAGATAAATGGAAAAAATTCCAATCAGGTATATAAATAAATCACGCCAGGAACCTGCTTTATCTGAAAATTTTAACATACGCGAGATCCATAGTTTGCTTGACGGAAAGGATATGGTGCAGGAACTGCACCGGCACGATTTCTATTATATGCTGGCGTTGCAAAGCGCCTCGGGCAAACATCATATTGATTTTACTCCTTATACGATTGCCGATCATACTGTGTTTTTCATGCGTCCGGGCCAGGTGCATGAGCTTGTACTAAACGCTGGAAGTAAAGGATACATTATGCAGTTTAGGGACGAATTTTATTATCCGAAAGATAAAATAGCCCACCAGTTGCTGCGTAAAGCCAGCCATACCGAACATTACCAGCTTCAGCCAGCCGGCTTCAATAAACTGCTATCTATCTTAAGCTATATTTACCAGGAATCTGTCGAAAAAATTGAACGCTATCAAGAGGTGATCAAAGCGAATATGGGCATTTTCTTTATCGAACTCATAAGGCAACAAGGCAGCGTACCAGCCGAAAAGTCAAGTATTTACACACAGGAAAGGCTGGAAAAATTCCTGGAACTTTTAGAGGATAAAATTTTTACCCATAAGCAGGTAGCACAGTACGCAGAAATGCTGAACCTATCCCCTTACCAGCTAAATGCCATAGCTAAAGCGGCCCTTGGCAAAACCTGCTCAGCGATCATTAACGAACAGATTATACTTGAGGCTAAAAGATGCTTACTGGCTACTTCTAACCAAATCAATCAAACCGCCTATCGCCTTGGTTACGATGATGTTTCGTACTTTATCCGGTTCTTTAAAAAACAGACCGGCTACTCTCCCGAAGTATTTAGGAATAACTTCAAATAATCCAAAAATTTGAGTTAAGTCCTATACAACCTTTTTCTCGTCCTATCCGCCGTCCTTGGTTCAAAATACTTTTGTAGCAACAAATAATTTTTTGAATTATGACTACAAAAAACAAGTTGATGGCCGCATTAAAAATATGGCTGGTCATCTATCCGTCCATTACGCTACTATTTTACCTGTTTGGTCAACCTTTAGGGGTACTGCCAATATATCAGCGAACATTAATACTAACCATCGTACTCGTTCCGTGGATAATTTTTGCGGGTTTGCCATTAGTGAATTTTATCATCAATAGTATATCAATTGACAAAAGCAATGGCAAATAACATGGATCATCAGCAACACTTTGACGTTATCATCATTGGAGGAAGCTACTCGGGCCTGGCTGCGGGTATGGCTTTAGGGCGGGCATTACTAACAGTGCTAATCATTGACGGTGGCAAACCCTGTAACCAGCAAACGCCTCATTCGCATAACTTTCTTACAAGAGACGGCAGTACACCGGCCGAAATTTCAGCCATAGCTAAAAAACAAGTTGAAAAATATACTACAGTAGAATTTATAAACAGCGTTGCCATCAAAGGTATCAAAACCAGCAAAGGTTTCCAGGTGCAGGTGGCATCCGGGGAGTTATTTTATGCCGGCAAACTCATTTTTGCCACAGGCATACGCGACATGTTACCCCGAATAGCAGGGATGGCGGCATGCTGGGGTATCTCGGTATTGCATTGCCCTTTTTGCCATGGCTACGAAGTGCAAAATGTAAAAACAGGCATCCTTGGCAACGGCGAAAACGGATACGAACTGGCCAGCCTGATCTCAAACTGGACAAATGACCTGGTATTATTTACGGATGGAATTTCTATGTTAACGCCTGAACAAGGCATAAAATTGGCAAACCATCAAATTACAGTAATTGAAAAGGAGATCAGCGAGTTAAAACATACTGATGGTTATCTTCAAAATATCATTTTTAAAGACGGCACTAAAACCCCCGTAAAAGCGGCATATGTACGCGGTTCTTTTCGACAGGTTTGTCCAATCCCGGAATCACTGGGATGTACTTTGACTGATGAAGGCTATATCAAGGTAAACGCGCTCCAGTCAACCAATATTCCCGGCGTTTATGCCTGTGGTGATAATACTACCAAAATACGCACCCTGGCTAACGCCGTTGCAACCGGCACAACGGCCGGCATGATGGTGAGCAGGGAAATTATTACGAAGAAATTTTAAAGCCGGAAGTATTTTGAAATACTCAATAGGATGAAACGCGACCATCCAGTTCATCGGCAGAAACAATAATTATTAAAAAAAGAATGAAGATCATCATCGTAGGTGCAACAGGCACCATGGGGCAGCACTTAGTAAGTGCATTTGAATCAGAACACCAAATTATCAGGGTCGCTTCTAAAGGCGGCGATATCCAGGCAGATATTACCTCCACAACATCCATCGAAAACCTATTTAAGCAAGCTGGCGCATTTGACGCGCTAATATCTACAGCCGGGCCGACTTATGTTGGTCCCTGGAAAAAAATGACCGATGCTGAATTTAGAAAAGGTATTGAGGGGAAATTGATGGGCCAGGTTAACCTCGTTCTTATCGGGCAGCATTATATTAATCCAAAAGGCTCATTTACATTGATCACCGGCGCTTTGACTGATGAACCGCAAATAAACTTTGCCAATGCTTCGGCTGCTAACGGCGCTGTTGATGCATTTGTACGCGCTGCGGCCATTGAACTTGGCAACGGGATACGTATCAATGCAGTAAGCCCGACCGTGATTGAAGCTTCACCACAATATTTTCCTTACTTCCCGGGTGAAATACCGACCACCATGCAGCAACTGGAATATGGTTTCCGCAAAAGCGTATTCGGTGCCCATACCGGCCAGGTAATAAAAACCTATTGATTTATAACAACAGGTAAATAAACCTTACCTAAATCCTATCCAACTCCATTTATGTCCTATCTAACAGGTAGTTAGGCTACCTAATTTTGTACTATCAAAATAAAAACATTACACAAAAAATATACGCATCAATAATTAAACACATCATGAATAAAAAATTACAAACCATTATCATGCTCGCTATGACCTTTTTATGCGACACCAGCTTTAGCCAAACCAGGGATAGCCTTACTGCTAAAACCTATTTAGACCTTGTATTGAATTTAGTAAGCACTAACCTAAATTATGGCAATGCAAACAGTACCCTGAATGATTATAAGAGATCAGTTTTGGGCGCGCAAATTGGGGTATCCTTTCAAGCGGGTATAACACCAACATTTTCATTAGTACCAGAGTTTTATTTTACCATGAAAGGCGGCAAACTCAAAGCAAATAATCCATTAACTACCGGCGAATCTACAGTTCGATTATATGCATTTGAATTGCCGGTGCTGGCGCGTTTTCATTTTAGCAACTTTCATATCAATGGCGGGCCATCTATCGCTTATAATTTTTCCGGAACACAAAAAATTGCTGATAGATATATAGATTGGCGCTATAAACAATTTGAAGCCGGAATGCAGTTAGGTGGTGGTTACACGTTCCACACAAAGCGAGAAAGGATTGGCGTTGACCTTAGGTATAATTACGGTTTAACCAATATTTCTTATGGCCGGGAAATGCATAACCGTAGTTTTATTGTCAGCGTACATATTTCAAAACCATGGAAAACCAATCCACTTGCAAGTAGATGAGGGTGTACCGTAAGCCCGCATTAAACGTGCTTTTAAACTGATCTGAATTCTAAATTAATATTCTTGTAAACCTCTTTGGGGCAATAGTTAGCATAATATAAGCTGTGAGAGAAATCCGCGGCGCTGCATTCTATATAACTTTCAATTCCCGAAACACTTATATCTGTTTTAGTAAATTTATTTTTTAAAGCAGATTCGCTGATCAGTTTTTTAAGCGCATTTAAAACCAGCAAATAAAACGCCGGTCGCGGGTAGTAATTCTGCAAAAAATGTTCGCCGCTGCGTAAAGGTATATTTGCCCCTTTTTTAACATCATCAAAAACCGGCTGCAAAAAGTTCCATATTTTTAATGATGCTTCCTCTATTTCATTTTCATCTGAAGCATGAAAGAAACCCCGGATCAAATTGATAACAAAATCATTTTTCTTCAGATCAGCCAAATCATACCCGCTTTCGTAATACGACAGCGAGGGGATAAAATAGTATATCCATTGATGGATAGCCGTTATTAAATTTCTTAATACTTCCCATACCTGTTGCTCATCATTTATTTCATGAAGCTTTTTGCAGGTATCCACGTCCGAAAAATATAACGGCTCGTTGGTATCGTCTTTTATATTCCAGTTATCGGGGCTGCCCGAAAACCTGTAAAGCTCCGCGCTAAGTGAAAAATCCAATATTAACCCCCCGGCCTTTTTAGCCAGGCCGGCAATAACATTTAGGCGGTCGCCGGGCTTATTTAAATCAAAACCGCCATTAGTGCAGTAACTCTTCAAAAAGTTTAAAGACCGTTCATTAAAATTATTAGGGTTATACCAGGCTATGCAGATATCGTAAGGTGTGATATTTAATGCCCCCTTTGGTAACGCTGCAACGCTCACACCCATTTGCTCGCCATTAAGAAAAAGGTCTAAGTACTTATAAGTTGCTAAAGGTTTATTTGAAGGCAGGTTTGAATTTTGCAGGCCGGCAAATATGGCCTGGTCATTAATTGCACCCTCATGCAGCATTCCGCCTACGGGCGCATTATGGCTATGGATAGACTGCATCTGGTATGGCGACAGGTTGCAGGGGTCGATATGTACGATGTCCCTTTTAAATGCTACCTGCAATGGCGGCATCGGCAGATCACTTTCAGGAACAACCGTTAAGGTCCGTTTTAACCCGGAAAAGGAAACATTAGAAGGATTGTAAAAGCCGGCGCCCTTTATTTTAATACTATCGCCACTGTCAGCATCTGTGATAATTATTGTTCTGCCGGGAATAGGGTACCACTTTGCCAAATGAGGGATATTCCAGCTGATGATATCTTCAATTTGTTTTTTTAAACGAGCTGAATAACCAGTGGTAAAATCCTTATCAATTTCAATTTTAAATGCATTAGGTGGTATTATGCGCATATAGTGACTGCTGGTTTAGAGCATGTTAGCAAATGTATGCAATGGCTGTTATAAAAACAACAGGATGGCGGTAATGTCGCCCCGCCTTCTTATTATTATATTATATAAAAAGAAACAGCAGGTTTGCTTATCTTTAGCTTATAGATAATACTTTAACTCTGTTATGCGTATAATAAAACTAATCCTGTTAGTAATCATCATACAAGTTGCCGTATCATGCGAGTCAAAGTCACAGCCGGAACCCTCTTTAGCCGGCAATTGGAAAATAACCAGCGCGCTTGGTAACGATGGCAGGCACTGGACCGGCTCTTTCAACCTGCAACAGGATGGCGACGGGTTCAAAGGCCTTTTTTTATGGGATGCTGTTGACGGGCAGTCAACCGGTACCGACAGCATAGCCGGTAAATACAATGCAAAAACAAAGGTGCTCACCATGCGCTCGGTAGTAATAAGCGGCAACATCGAAAGTGTTTTGTATACGGTGGATGTATCAGCTAACGGTACGGCAATGAAAGGTATCTGGACAGGCTCAAGCGATGGGTCGGTTGAAAAACCGGGCCTGTGGTCGGCCATAAAGGAATGATAGTTGTTTAAAAAGCCGGCAACCTCGTCGATGTAAACTGCCGTATAATTACCCCTACCAGGAATACCCACATGTAGGTATTTTTCTATTTCCTGACTTTCGTATTCGTAAATAGTTAATTATTATATATTATTTAGCACCTGCCTAACTATTGTTACGGCAGTAAATAACCTTATAATAAACCCACAATATGAAATTAAAAGCTTTACTGATCATCCCTGTTTTATGTGTTGCTGCTATGGCAGTTAAAGCACAAACAGTGCAAATTTCGGCATCAGAGCCTGATGCCAAAATTATTGTAGACGGACAGACCCTTGGAACGGGCAACGTTAAAATAAAAGTCCCTAAAAATTCATGCGTTAACGTAAAAGTTGAAAAAGCCGGGTACTTAAAACACCAAATGGATTTTTGCAACAAAAAGGGCATGGCCGAGCCGCCTAAAAAGCAATTTTTCGACATGAAGAAGGATGACGCGGAAGAGGCTTCTATTAAAACCGACCAGGCCAATATCGACTTCTCTATCGAGATCAATAAATCGCAGGACCCTGCAGATGTCTGGAAACGCGCCAACCAAATTGTTACTGATTACTTCGACGCGATAGAGGTTGCCGATAAAGAAACATCATACCTGCGTACATCATGGAGCATTCAAAGCTTCCAGCAAAATACTATACGTACCCGCCTTATCATCAAGCTGGCAAAAAGCTCGCCGCTAACTTACAAAGTGAAGCTGGTAAGCGAATATTCGGGCGCGCCGTTAACAAGTGTAAAGGCTGATGAGCAATTTCACGACTGGGACCGTGTACTAAGAAAATACCAAAACGTTATCTCTGATTTTACAACCCGGTTGGGCAACCAGTAATATTTACAACGATATATATAAAGCGGGCAGCCTTTGGTTGCCCGTTTTTTTTGTGACTCATTAGCTAATAATACCAATGAAAATAAATCTAGGATTTTATTATTAAATGCTGATATTTAGTCCATTAGACATCAAACTACCATTGCTATGAAAAAGAAATTGATAATTACACTTATAGCTGCTATAGCTATATTTTCGGATGGCTTTGCCCAAAATTGCGACAAGTTTATTTATATGACCAACGGCAAGGTGATTAAATACAGCGCCACGGATGCGAAGGGGAAAAAGTTAACAAAAATGACCTATACGGTAAAAAGCAAAATGGGAAATAAGGCCATTGTACAATCGGAAATTATTGATGGCAAGGACAAACCCATTAGCAAAGCAGAAGTAGAAATGATTTGCGATGGCAATAATTTAAAACTGGATATGCGCAGTTTTATTCCGGGTGCCGGCCTGTCAGGGTTTAAAAACATGACGGTTAAGGCAGACGTTTCGTATTTAACTTACCCTTCAAAATTGCAAACAGGCCAAAAATTGGAAGATGGGGTATTTAATATGCAGATGTTCAGGGAAACGCAGAAAATGGCCGATATGAGCTTCAAAATGCTGAACCGCACCGTAGAAGCTACCGAAAACGTTACCACCCCTGCCGGCACTTACGATTGCTATAAAATAACTTACAATATCGAAATGAAAACCACTGCCATGGGTTTTAGCATCCCCATGAATATAAAGATAACGGAATGGTACTCTGCTAAACTTGGCCTGTTCGTCAAATCAAATTCATTTGATAAGAACGGGAAGCCAATGGGTTCCACCCTGCTTGAGAGCATTAACTAAGCTACAATTCCGCTTAGCAGGCTTTGG